>CAIRBC010000271.1 GCA_903876685.1 uncultured Nitrosomonadales bacterium
GCATTCGCCAGGGTGACATTACCGGCGCGGTAGGCAGAAAACAGCCCCGGCACACCCAGCATGGAATCGCGGCGAAATGCCAACGGATCCAGAAAATCGTCATCGATGCGCCGGTAAATGACATCAACACGGCGCGGCCCTTGCGTGGTGCGCATATACACCACCTGATCACGCACAAACAGATCCGGACCGTCCACCAGTTCAACGCCCATTTGCTGCGCCAGGAAAGCGTGTTCAAAATAGGCACTATTGAACTGGCCAGGGGTGAGTACCACCACGTTCGGGTTAGCCACATTGGCGGGAGCTACCGAACGCAGGTTGTTCAGCAACAGATCCGGATAATGCTCAACCGGGGCAATCGCCTGACGCGCAAACAATTCAGGGAACAGGCGCATCATCATCTTGCGATCTTCAAGCATATAAGAGACGCCGGACGGGGTGCGCAAATTATCTTCCAGCACGTAGTATTCACCCTCACCTGCCCTGACCAGATCGACACCGGCGATATGCGCGTAAATTTGTTCGGGTACATCGACACCGACCATCTCCTGTCGATATTGAGAGTTTTTCAGCACCTTTTCAGCAGGAATACGTCCGGCCTTGAGAATTTCCTGATCATGGTAAATATCATGCAGGAAGGCGTTAAGTGCCTTGACGCGCTGACGCAAGCCGTCTGCCATACGTTGCCATTCTTGTGCCGAAATAATGCGCGGCACAATATCGAACGGAATCAGACGTTCCTGACCTGCATCCTCGCCATACACGGCAAAGGTAATGCCAACGCGATGAAACGCAATGTCTGCGTCTTCGCGCTTTTGCGTAATCACATTTTCTGGCGTCGTTCGCAACCAGTCGGCGTAGCTGAGATAACTTTCACGTACCTCTCCGCTAGCGCGATACATTTCATCATAAGCGGTTTTCATGGGCAACCCTTTAATTCATTTAACAGGAATAGCTTTGTTTGACATGCAAAAATTATGCCAATTATTATATCTCATACAATCATACAAATAACCAGTCTGACAGGGGATAGAGATTAAATTATGCACTCTAACCGTGCATCGCGCCTCACAAATGCGCCCGTGTCCTATGACTCAAAGCCACGCTGCTCCACGCACTCCGCTGGAATCACCAAAACGGTGCTTGACCAGTTTAGTATCCACACGATCAGAAAACACCCAGTTCCCCCAAAGTTCACCTACTTTGGCATACAAGTGCGTGATATTGGACATGCCACCGCCCAACACGATAACGTCCGGATCCAGAATATTGATGACATGCGCCAGCGAACGCGCCAGCCGGTGCTCATAATCGGACAGGCTGCGATAGCACGCTTTGTCAGAATTCTCCGCACGCTCAACAATATCAGCAGGCTTGAGCATCTCACCGGTCTGATGATAATGCAACTGCGCCATGCCCGGTCCGGACAAAAAGGTTTCGATGCAGCCGTTTAGCCCGCAATAACAAGTCGAGCCGGGAATTTCGTGCAGTTGTGGCCAGGGCAGCGGATTATGCCCCCATTCACCGGCAATGCCATTAGCTCCGGTAAGGATTTTCCCATTGACCACGATACCTGCGCCCACACCAGTGCCGATGATGACCCCAAACACGACTGAGGCTCCTGCTGCAGCGCCGTCCGTCGCTTCGGATAACACAAAGCAATTGGCATCATTACTGATTTTTATCGGACGTTGCAACAGGGTTTGCAGATCCTCAAGGATGGGTTTATCGTTGAGTTGCCGGGAATTGGAATTTTTGAGTCTTCCGTTAACCCTTGAAATAGAGCCGGGTGTGCCGATGCCTACCGAGCCTGTTTGCCCCAACTCAGCTTCAGCGTCATTAATCAAACGGGCAATAGCCTGCAACGTCGCAGAATAATCCCCTTGAGGCGAGGCAATGCGACGGCGTAAAAGTTCTGTGCCTGACGCATCCAGGGCGATGATTTCTATTTTTGTCCCTCCCAGATCAATGCCTAGTCTCATGGCTTTTTTGAAGACTCCCGGATATAACCCTTTACTGAGCGCGGCGCTTCAACAGGTGGTTAACGATGAACGACAGCACAACCTCACCCTGCTGATTGATAGCTTGATACTTTAGCCTGACAATGCCACGATCCGGCTTGGAGGCAGAGGGGCGTACTTCGAGTACGGCTACCTCAGTATGCAGCGTATCGCCGGGACGAACCGGCGCTAGCCATCTCAATTCATCAATGCCAGGCGAACCAATGCTGGACTCAAGAAAAATTCCGCTCTGAATAAATAAGCGAAAACACACGGCGAGTGATTGGAAACCGCTGGCAATCAATCCTCCATAAGGTGATTTTGCGGCTGCGCCGAGGTCCAGATGAAAGGGCTGCGGATCATATTTCCATGCAAAGCCGATAATCTCTGCCTCAGTCAAGGTCAAGCCATTGCTCTTGAAGGTCTGACCGGCTTTCAAGTCATCAAGGTAGTGGGTATTCATTATGTTATCCGAATTCCTTACTGGATTATAAACTGTTCAAAACAACCGATCGAACTGCTCAATGGGAACCGGCCTGCCGAACAGATAACCCTGAAAAGCACTGCAACCCTTGCTTATCAGCAGCTGCCTTTGTTGCTGCGTTTCCACGCCTTCGGCGATCACGTCCATGTCCATACTTTTTGCCATTGCAATAATGGTGCGCACAATCGCCTTATCGTTGCTATCGGCGACAATATCTCTGACGAAAGACTGGTCTATCTTTAGCTGATCCAGTGGCAGTCGTTTAAGATATTGCAAAGATGAATAGCCCGTACCAAAGTCATCCATCGAAAAACTGATGCCACGCGCCTTCAAGCGCAGCATTTTTGTAATAATGCTATCGACATTGTTCAGCAGCATGCTTTCGGTAATTTCCAGCTTGAGCCGGGAAGGATTGATCGCAAAATGATCGACCAGGGTCAATACCTCCTCCACAAAAGTAGGCAGGTGAAATTGCTTGGCACTGATATTCACCGCCAGCGTGAGGTGGCGCTTTTCGGGCTGTTCAGCCCAAACCAAAAGCTGCAGGCAGACGGTTGCCAGTACCCAGTGTCCCAAAGGCAATATCAGGCCACTTTCCTCGGCAAGCGGAATGAAATCACACGGAGACACCACACCTCGCTTGGGATGATGCCAGCGCAACAGCACTTCCGCCCCGATTAAACAATCCGATATATCAACTTGTGGCTGGTAGTACAGCACAAACTGTTCCTGCTCGGAAATCGCATGGCGCAAATCCATTTCCAGAGCAGCACTGGCATTCAGCACATCCTGCATCTTGGGATCAAAAAATCGCAAGGTATTTCGACCGGTATTTTTAGCCTGATACATAGCAATGTCCGCTTGTCTCAACAACTCATCCGGAGTCTGCTCATGCCCTTTAAAAAGCACCACACCGATGCTGGGCGTACTAAGGTGATCGATTTGCTCAAGCCGATAGGGTTGGTTAAGACTGAACAAAATTTTCATACAGACCGCTTCGGCTTGCGCAGCTGCATCCAGTGACTGAAAACTCAAGTCTTCCAGCATCACCACAAACTCATCACCCCCAAGGCGCGCCACGGTATCGCCTTCACGTATACAGTATTCCAGTCGAATTGCCACCTGTTGCAACAGCAGATCGCCGATGGCATGACCCAAAGTATCGTTGAGCGTCTTGAAATTATCCAGATCGATAATCAGTAAGGCACCCATACTGCCACTACGCGTGCTTGAAGCCATCGCCTGTTTTAGCCGGTCCAGCAACAACCGCCGGTTAGGCAGATGCGTGAGTGAATCGTAAAAGGCCAGTTGTTTGATTTCATCCTCAGCCGCCAGACTGGCAGCAATATCAACCAGCGTGCCTATGAAATGCGTGCACTGGCTATGCTGGTCTTTAACGACTGCTATGCCCAGTCGCAAGGGATAGATGGCACCATCCTTGTGCCGGTTCCAGATTTCTCCTTCCCAATTGCCCTGGTCAAGAATTTCCTGCCACATAGCTGAATAAAATTCAGCACTATGCTTCCCTGAACCAAGCATCTTGGGATTTCTACCCAGCACTTCTGCAGAACTGTAACCGGTCAACCGCGTGAAAGCGCTATTGACCCGCAAGATCCGGATATTTGCATCACAGACCAGCATACCTTCTCTGGACTCGAAAATAGCAGCAGCAACCCGGAAAGAACGATGGTATTCCTGTAATAAACGCTGCTGCTGATACAACTTCAGATAAAGTTGCACCCTGGCCTTGAGGCAATGATCAAGAGTAGATAATTCCAGAAAATCGCAAACTTGAGGCATGCAGTCTAACGCAACCGGCTTACCCAGGAAAATAATCGGTATGTCAGCGGTAGTCAGATTGGAGCGTAGCCGAGTGCAAATATCATCGAAACCTGGCATTTGCAGATCCATCAAGATCAAGGCAAAATCTTCAGCGAGCACATCCAGACCCGCCTCATGAAGTCGGGCAGCAACCCCCACCAGAGCCTTGCGCACAGCAAGTACGATGGCAGTTTGATCAACAAGGATCAGGATGTTCGGATTTTTAGTCATCAACTCATTTGACGATCAGTGCGAAAAAATAATATTGCTGTTTATCAATAACTGGATAACTCGCGAACTGTATCGCTCATACAACAACAGGGGCGTGAACGTTTACGCCCCTGTTATTTTAGCTAACAGCCACTTCAGGTTCTCAGCACCGCCAGTACTTCATCCAGCATTTTCTTCGCATCACCGAACAACATCCTGTTATTTTCCTTGTAGAACAGAGGATTATCTACACCTGCATAACCTGAAGCCATACTGCGTTTCATCACAATCGAAGTCTTTGCCTTCCATACTTCCAGCACCGGCATTCCGGCAATCGGGCTGTTCGGATCATCCTGTGCGGCGGGATTGACAATATCGTTCGCGCCGATAATCATCGCGACATCGGTATCGGGAAAGTCCTCGTTCAGCTCATCCATCTCGAAAACAATGTCATAAGGCACTTTGGCTTCAGCCAGCAGCACATTCATGTGGCCAGGCATCCGACCCGCCACCGGATGAATGCCAAAACGCACATTAACGCCTTTAGCACGCAGCAGTTTGGTAATCTCGTAAACCGTGTGTTGCGCCTGCGCGACCGCCATGCCATAGCCCGGTACGATGATCACATTTTTGGCATCGCGTAGCAGTTCAGCCGTTTCGGCTGCATTGACCGGTACGACCTCCCCGGCTGGCTGTCCGTCGGAAGACGCGACTACCGTGCCGCCACTGGTGCCGAAGCCACCCGCTATCACGCTGACAAAATGGCGGTTCATCGCGCGGCACATGATGTAGGAAAGAATCGCACCGCTAGAACCAACCAAAGCGCCGGTGACGATCAACAGATCATTGGATAGCATGAAGCCGGTCGCCGCTGCCGCCCAACCCGAATAACTGTTCAGCATCGAAACCACTACCGGCATATCCGCACCGCCAATCGCCATCACCATATGAATGCCGAACAACAGCGAAATTACCGTCATCACAAACAGAAAAGTCATGCCGGCAGCCACCGTTTCGGTATGCAGGAACAGTCCTCCAGCATAAATAACCACCAGCAGTCCAAGCAGATTCAACCAGTGACGGGCTGGCAGCAACAGCGGTTTGCCACCAATCTTGCCAGACAATTTGCCAAAAGCGATGATGGAACCGGAAAAGGTCACCGCACCGATCAGAATGCCGATGTATATTTCCAGTTCGTGGATGGCTTTTTCAGCGCTGGTCAAATTAGCCGCCGCTGCCGGATCGATATAGTTTGCGAAGCCTACCAGCATCGCTGCCAGACCGACCAGGCTGTGCATCAGCGCAACCAGTTCGGGCATTTGAGTCATTTGCACCTTGCGCGCCGCAAAAATGCCGATGCTGCCACCGACGGCCATCGAAGCAATGATCCACGGCAGTGCCGCGATCGTGACACGCGGACCTAAAATGGTTGCCAGTACGGCGATTGCCATGCCGATCATTCCATAGAGATTACCGCGCCGTGAACTCTCCGGGTTGGAAAGACCACCCAGACTCAGGATAAATAATATTGTCGCGCCGATATAGGATACGCTTGCCAGACTTTCAGACATGATTGATTACCTTGTAGGGTTAATACGGCGTTATTTACGGAACATCGCCAGCATGCGCTGGGTAACGGC
>CAIRBC010000272.1 GCA_903876685.1 uncultured Nitrosomonadales bacterium
CGCGACCCGTCATACAGAGAATAATGCTATTGTGAATAAATCCTTTTCTGATCATTTCGCTCCAGTCGCGTCCCATTACGCTGGCAATCGACCCAAGTATCCCGCAGAACTATTTGTCTGGCTGGCCGATCAATGCAAAGAGCATGCTCTTGCTTGGGACTGTGGTGCTGGCAATGGTCAAGCATCTACCGAATTGGCTCTTTACTTCAAGCACGTTGTCGCTACGGATGCGAGTGAGGCACAAATTTCACAGGCCATGCCACATCCCTTAACGTGAAACACGCGTAGCGATCGTACTCTCCCTCGCTCGCTTGCGGGAGAGGGATGGGGAGAGGGAAACGGGCATGATGGGTTTCATCATCAGGGGTGGCAATTTGCCATGTCCGTTAGTTGAGTACCGCGTTGCATCTTCGGAATGCAGCGGCCTGGACAAGGGTTGCGCAGATATTATCGTTGCGGCACAGGCGCTGCATTGGTTTGACCTTGACCGGTTTTATGCTGAAGTCATGCGTGTACTCAAGCCGGACGGGTTGTTAGCAGCTTGGAGTTATGGCGTACTGAGTGTTGAGGGGGACGAAGTAAATTCCATTGTTCAGCACTTTTACCACGATGATGTTGGATCCTATTGGCCCTCTGAACGGCGGCATGTCGAAACTGGCTATCAAGAGATCGACTTCCCTTTTCAACGAATTGCCACTCCTATATTCAATATGAAGGTTCGCTGGAATCTTGGACAACTTCTGGGTTATTTCCGTAGTTGGTCAGCAACGGCCAAATTCATCAAGGTACATGATTTTGATCCTGTCTCTAGGATTGAATCGAAATTGCTGGCGTACTGGGGTGAAGCTAATCAACTGCGAACCATCGAATGGCCTCTGGCAATACTGCTCGGGAAGGTTATTTAATGTTGACTATTTTTTTATGCTACGCGATTTGTCACTGAATATCTCACTGTGATCGTTGCTGATAGTCATACACAGCCGCTGCGGATTGGCCAAATTGAAAAAATGATCAGAATATTTCAATGATCACGCTTTTAGCCCGGCATATCTAGCAGCTCAGAACCCACATTTTGGCTTGTGCCAATTAAAGGTCATGCCGGTCCTCGGCTAATGCCGAAATACGGTGAGGGGTCTACATGTATTGTTCTGCCTGCGAACATGAAGAAATCGCCTACAAATAGTCGTGTAACGGATGTTAAAAACGGGTATGACTTTCGTGTATTTCTAATTTTGATAAAAATCAAGTTTTCCTAACCGGATGATAGTTCGGTAGATTTCAATTAGCTTTGAATAACTAGAATAGCCACTTCCTTTGAACTTTTCCGCAAATGCACACGCTAAAATATCTACCATAGCATCTCTTAAACTGGTCGGACGCAAACATGCGTTATTTTCCGGAATCATCTTGTATTTGACGGCATCAAAATAATAATCCTGCACTTCGCGTGCATCTGTGGCTAGATAAACAGGATAGTTTGAATTTCTGCTACAATTCACGAACGTATCAAACTCTGTTAAATCAGTAAATTTACCTGCTTTCATAGCGAGTTCAACATGATCGGTTCGCCTAACATGAATAGAGTGATAGGCGCATTTGGGTATTATTTCCTTAACAGTTTGGAGTAGATCACTGCGAATCCTGAAACTGCAATAATGCTGAATGATAAGTTCTTGCAGCCCATCTGCTTGAATGTATTCTGGGAAATATCGTCTTATTATAGCATTGACGGTACCTTGACCTTCGAAGTCATATTTACCATGTGGCTTATTTACATCGAGAACCGAAGCGTGAGGTAGAAAAATATCACTCCACCGACCATTACAGGGTTCGTCAATTATCCAATGGAATTCTACACTTTCTGACATTTCTGCAGCGACCATCAAGTATCCAACTATGGTTCTGAGTCGGTTAGAAAAGCCATGTTTTAAAAGGACTCTCATACTTCAGACCTGCTGTAGTATGAAGGTGCGGAGCGCGGGGACGAGAGCGGGGTCAGTTCTAACATTCCAACACTCCCTTTTAATTTTTCTCATACTGATGCATGGCACGGTTAACTGTCATATCGAGCTTGGCTCCTTAAAGTTTGTGGGTGTATTTTGGGGCTATTAAAATTTCCCGTGTTGCAATACCCAACCCAGACCCGCCAGAGTACCGAGAAAAATTATCACATGCACATAGGCCCATCGCAGATAGCGGTGCGATAATTTTTCCTGGGTGAGGTTGCTGATCAGAAATAATTTTCCGTTTTTCGGTCGGTCGATCTGGTGGGTATCGGGCAGTTGCTGAGCCTCCAGTTGTTTTTTTGCCACGACTCGTTTGGCTTCCTGGCGCGCCAGCATCCATTCGTCCATATCCAGTTCACCATCGCGGTTCAGGTCAAAGCGCTCAACCAGCGTGCTCTTGTCCTGTTTCCATTCGCTAAGCAGCGCATTGAGTTCTGCGTGACTGTCGAAGGCGATCGCAGTGCTTTGGGTGCGGAATTCACCGAGTATATATAATCGGTCGCTGCCTAGCAGCTTCCATTCGGTATAGCGGAAATCGCCTTCATGCCATTGTTCATGGTGTTCGGTGACGATCTCGGCCGCTTCCGGATTGACTTCACATTCGCCGCTGTCATCATATAGCACGAAGGAATCCCAACTTTCACCATGCTCCAGTGTCTTCCAGCCATCTTTTTCCTCCCTTTGCTCTATCTTGTAGCGATACCAAAGGCAAGGTTGCTGGCGAAGTTTGCTCAGTAGCGGTACCTCGGTAAAAGGCTTGCCGCGCCCGTAAAGCTCGACATAACCTTGCGCCGCAGAAGCAATCCTGGAAGTCGGCGTATCGCGTATCGCGCGAAACCGGGCTAAGGCAGATAGCCAGGCTAGAATGCTGATGATCGCCACCAGTCCCAGGCTGAGGAACCAGCCGTTGCGAGATTCCATTTGCAGGCCGATGAATAGCAGCAGCAACTGTGCGCCTGAAGTGATCAGATTTGCATATTCGCGGCGCAATGAAACCAGCATGCTGTTCAGCCGAATAATTGTTTCATATCCACGTCGGCCGTTTCCTGGGCAGAAAATTCCAGCAGTGGCTTTTCAAGGAAGTTGAATCTTTGTGCGATCAGGCTGGCGGGAAATAACTCGATTTGTACATTGTTGATATTGACGGTCTCGTTATATAACTCGCGCCGGTCGGCAATGGCGTTCTCCAGCGAGGTGATCCGCGTCTGCAATTGCATAAAATGCTCATTGGCTTTCAACTCGGGGTAGGCTTCTGCCACCGCGAATAGTTTCCCCAGTCCCATGCGCAGTGTACCCTCAGCCTGTCCCAGAGCGGGAATGTCCTGACTTTCGCGTGCACTATGCACCTGGGATCGCGCCTCGATGACTCTTTGCAGCGTGGACTGCTCGAATTCCTGGTATTGTTTACAGACTTCGACCAGTTTGGGCAACTCGTCATGCCGCTGTTTGAGTAGCACGTCGATGTTCGCCCAGGCCAGGGAAACCGCGTGTTTGACGTTGACCAGATGGTTGTACAGGCTGATCGAGTAAATAATCAATACGATGATTATGCCGAGAAAAATTAGTAGGCTCATGTTGATTCTCCAGTGATGAGGAAGTCGTATCCTAATGCAAAAATGTAAGGATTGCCTAACGGGCATGGCACACTGCCACCCCTGATAATGAAACCCGCCATGCCCGTTTCCCTCTCCCCATCCCTCTCCCGAAGC
>CAIRBC010000273.1 GCA_903876685.1 uncultured Nitrosomonadales bacterium
CCAATTGCAAGGCTTTAAACTGCAACAGGTGGGGTCAGTATTGAATGGAAAACCGGGGTCAAGTTTGCTTGGAAATCAACAACCGACTTGACCGCAGCCGGTGTTTTTGGGTTGCTCAGTAACTTGGCAGCTTTTGATGCAACTCGAGCAGAAGTGGTTTCGTTTCCAGGCTTTTTTTTCGTGACCATTTTTTTACCTCATGAAGTTCACAGATATTGAAATTGCGAGGACCGAGCGATGGTCGATCCTCGCAACAGACGGATCAAGCAAATAGTTGCATTTGACCCGGATGGGAGCGCCAGTGTTGACACACGATCTCCTGGTGTCCGAATCGGAACCTGGTGTACGCGTGCACAAAGACATTCCTCCAACGGTCGTAGGCCATGGCCAACTCCTTATGAAGGTTGAAGGGTTTTTACTTGCCCTTGCGCCGCGAACTGGTAAGATCCGCTGTCTCTCTCAAGACATGATGTGCATGGGTGGTTTGGTAGACCCTTGTTCACCTCACCAGGGGTTTCGAAGTGTTGGTAGCATTTCGAAACCCCTTTTCTTTGAAATCTTCTGTCTGTTTCGGCTCGTCAGTCCGTTCAACGACTGCAGTCGTTGTCTCCGATTTGATCTTCAAAATTCTGTCTAACTTCTGCCTTTAGCCCCGTTAGCAAGCGCCAATTGCCAGTTTCGAACCTGACGCGTCCTGCCACTAAAGAGGGGTGAATCCGCAGTCGGTCGGCCAATGCGATTGCGTTTTCAGATGAGTGAACAATCCTCGCATCCGATTTCATCCATTCTGTAGCGGGGATCAAAGCATCCCTTGCTCCTTCATCAGCCTCGCGTTCTTCAAGGCTCGTTCGCGTTTTGTCATCCAGATTATCGGCAATGAATGGATTTGAGGCGCTCAGATGCTTCTGAACATGAACCAATTCATGAGTCAAGGCAAACCAAAAATTGTCTGCACGATCGTGTCTGAGCGTCAGTGCAATGATCGGTGTGGATCCGTCAAGCATCGCAGCGCCATCAAGGTACGTTTTCTTAAAATGATCTTCTATGATCAAGACAATACCGATGTCTGCCAGGTATTCCTGAGCCAGTCTTGGTCCTTTTTCAAACCGAGAAAGCTTTGCCAGATCACGCAACCATTCATTTGTGATTGAGCCTTCCTTGTACTGAGTAGGTGGTTTTTGGCGTCTAGCCTTCTTCAGGACGGCGGTTTGCCATACAAGCAACGCATACTCATCCATGATTCGAGTGCCCCTTTGATGGAGTGGCGCTCTCAGACGTGCGGGTTGAAGACCGCCAGTGGATATCCCACGCATGAAACCGCGAATCAGTTCTTCACCGCGTTCTTTAGCTTCCTTGACGCCACCGATAAAGCCATCGAAATAGTTCCTGTTTAACATTTCCTGCCATGGGAATTTGGCGTAATCAAAGTGAGGTTCTTCGGCCAGATCCACATCTTCGTCGAACTCACCAAGAAGAACGTCGGCAGGGATTTCCAGACCTTTATGAAGCTTGCGCATCATGGCCAAGCTCAGAGGACGCTTGCGAGCCAGGACTTCCGAGACTTTGGAAAGTGATCCAAAATAGGGAATCAAATCCTTCTTGTTGAGGTGCTGCTGGTCCATGCGAAATAAGATGACCTCGATCGGATCTGGCGAGACCGGAGTGACCTTGCTGCGTTCATAGGATTCGATGACCAAAGCCCAAAGTTCCAACTCCGCTTCTTTGCTCGAACCGGGGGTGATTTCCTCGTCCATCAAGGCAGACAGACGTGCGAGTGCTGCGCCGTAGTCACGCTGCGTTTTGATAACTCGTACCGACTGTTTCATCTCATTCTCCTTTTCTAATATCACTTGCATCGTTCCTAAAAATTTTGCTTGTCATACTCGGCGTGGGTGCCAACCCATTCAATCAAGACGATCCCGTTTTGATACCTTGCTTTCACTACGAGTCTGTACGTGTTTCCCTTGATGTTGAAGATCACGCGGTTGTCAGCCAACAGACTGGCGCTGGGGTAGCGATTTTTCACATCTTGTGGGCCCGTCCACTGAGCGCGCTCGACATCGGACTGCCAGGCATCCAAAGGCCCGCGGGAGTCCGCGTGGGATCGTTTGAAGGCGTCAAGCGCAATAAGGCCGAGCAGTTGCATAGAAGGTATACGTACTTCCCTTGATTGATTTAATTGTAAGTTCCCTTATGGGGAATGTCAATTAATTCCCAAAATAATTTGGACTTGCTCCGTAACGGATTGAGAACGCGCCACCGGTTATTGGGAACCAAGAAGAGCCCGTTGAAAAACTGGGGCAGCTTATTGTCGATGGGGATTGGTCTTCACAATCAAGAAACGGCAAATCTCCGCATAAAGTGAACAAACACCCGAAGCTCTCCTCACCTGTTATCGGCATGCCATGGTTGACCCAAGCCCCTCGTGAGAGGTCGTCATTCGGGTCGATGAAACACGTCGGGAAACGGCCATGCATCGTGGTCAACGGAAACAACATCCAACACAAGTGACAAAACGCTTACCTTGCAATTGAGCAAAAGGCACCCTGGCCGCGATATCGTTGCTGCGTGGTCTCCAAAGTCCCACGATTCCGAAGACGTGGTTGCGCCCAGCCTTTAGTGCTGGGTTCTTTTTGTGGGACACCGTACAGACCATGCGTGGTCGACTGCTTAGGATCAATGCGTATGAACTTCACCACAGTAATCCTTGCCGTATTTCTACCCGTCGCATGCATTGCTGTCGCGGCTGCGCTCATGCGG
>CAIRBC010000274.1 GCA_903876685.1 uncultured Nitrosomonadales bacterium
GGCGGCATGAATCATTTCATGCTTCCCGCATCCTTGGACGCGGATGGCTGGAAAGCCACCAGTCTCTCAGCCGCCACTCGTTACGGCAATTATGCGATGGAGCACCTGATTAACGTCATCTTGAAAAATGGCGGCTCTCGCCAGAATCTGGAAGTCAAGATATTTGGGGGCGGGCGCATCCTGGCCAATATGACCGATGTCGGAATGCGCAATATCAAGTTTGTCAGGGATTATGTACAGACCGAGGGTCTGAAGGTGGTGGCTGAAGATGTAGGGGATATTTATCCGCGCATGGTGGTTTATTTTCCTGCTAGTGGGAAAGTGCGGGTAAAGCGACTGCGTTCCTTGCATAACAACGTCATTATCCAGGAAGAAATTCGTTATATCAGCACTATTGAAAGTAAACCGGTGGGTGGTGATATCGAATTGTTCTGATTTATGGATACGAAAGCATTTCTTATGTGTCAGGAATGGTTATCATGTTCGACCTTAATATTGCATAGCATAGGATCGTAAATGGCAAAAACAAATTACACTTTCGAAAAGCGTCAAAAAGAGCTCGCCAAAAAACAGAAGCAGGAAGAGAAGCGTCAGCGCAAATTGAATCCACAGGATGAACCCTCAGACACAGCTGTTTCAACTGAGGATAGGACGCCGCCAGTGGACGGGAACGCTGCCTGATTAGTCGATGCAGATGGAAATTACGCAGCAACCTGTGGCGCATAAGCTGACACTGGATGAATTGTTGAAACTGCTGTTGCAAGACGGTATGGTTGAGACCGGTGTTGCGCACAAGCTCAGTCAAAATCACAAGTCCAGGCAATTGCATCCACTGGAAGTGCTTAGCGATCAGAAGTGGCGCAGCTTAAGGCCGCCTTGCAAACTGCTCAGCATTGAGTTTCTGACTGAGTGGCTGGCGGCGCAAATCGGCATGCCGTATTTTCACATTGATCCCTTGCAGTTGAATTTTGGCGGTATCGCCAATATTGTCTCCAAGTCTTATGCAGAGCGGCTCAAGATCATGCCGGTCAAGGTCGGGCCGGGCTGTGTGACCATCGCAACCGCAGAGCCGTTTCTCACGGACTGGGTGGTTGAGCTGGAGCGTATGCTCAATCTGAAAATTGAACTGGTGCTGGCCAGTCCGATCGACATTAACCGTTATTTGCCGGAAATCTACAGCCTTGCCAATTCCGTGCATCTGGCTAACAAAGCCAAGGCCGGTCAGGTTATCGGCGTACAGAATTTCGAGCAACTGGTCGAACTGGGTAAAAACAAGAATCTGGATGCCAATGAACACCATATCGTCACGCTGGTGGACTGGCTGTTCAAATATGCCTTTGAGCAACGTGCCAGCGACATACACCTGGAGCCGCGCCGCGATATCGGCAATGTACGTTTTCGTATCGACGGGGTACTGCATCAGGTTTATCAGCTACCCTCGCCTGTCACCAATGCCATCACCAATCGCATCAAGCTGCTGGGGCGCATGGATATGGTGGAAAAACGCAGGCCGCAGGACGGGCGCATCAAGACCGTCAGCATGAATGGTGATGAAATCGAATTGCGCCTGTCCACCATGCCAACGGCCTTTGGCGAAAAACTGGTGATGCGGATTTTTGACCCGGAAATTCTGGTGAAAAATTTTATCGATCTGGGTTTCTCGAGTGTGCAGACCCATTTGTGGAGTGACTGGTCACACAGACCCAATGGTATCGTACTGGTTACCGGGCCGACCGGTTCAGGGAAAACCACGACCTTGTATTCCACGCTGAAACAGATAGCCACCCCCGAGGTCAATGTCTGTTCGGTGGAAGACCCAATCGAAATGATCGAGCCTGCTTTCAATCAGATGCAGGTTCAAACCAATATTGGCCTGGGTTTCGCCGATGGGGTACGCACCCTGTTGCGTCAGGATCCGGATATCATCATGGTCGGCGAAATCCGTGACGTGGAAACCGCAGAAATGGCGATACAGGCGGCGCTCACCGGACACCTGGTACTGTCGTCCCTGCACACCAATGATGCACCTTCCGCGATCACCCGCCTGCTGGAACTGGGTGTGCCTGCCTATTTACTGAATTCGACGCTGCTGGGGGTGATGGCACAACGTTTGGCGCGTACCCTTTGTCCGCATTGCAAGCTTGAAGGCGAAATCAGCAAGGAGCTCTGGCAGGAATTAGTCAGCCCTTGGCAACTGGCAAAGCCTGAAAGGGTGAAGGTTGCGGTGGGCTGTCTGGAATGTCGCATGACCGGTTATCGCGGGCGAACCGGCATTTATGAAATGTTGCCGATCAGCCTCGATATGCAAAAACTGATCGTGAAGGATGCCGAACTTTCCAAAATCATGGCCTTGGCGCACCGCGAAGGCATGCAGCCATTGCGCTTGTCAGGTGCAGCTAAAGTGGCGCAGGGTCTGACGACGCCAGAGGAAATCATCAAGATTGCACCGCCGCTGGAATAGGCAATTTGACGCGGTTGTCCGAGGCTGGAAGGAGGATTTTTAGCAGGCAGAGGCCTGGGAAATGGTTTAAAATTGCGGCAATTCGTAAACAAACTGGAGTTCTTGTCATGCCAGTTTTAATTTATATTGCAATTTAATCAATTTGATGTGATTTTTGTAAGCGGTCGTTTGGTGATTTATCCCGGTTTCCATTTGGAATTTCCGGCAATTTTGATACAATCGCCACCGATTTTTTAACTTAAACCGTGTGGGAGAAATAAATGTCTATTGAGCAACGCGTTAAAAAGATTGTATCCGAGCAACTTGGCGTGAACGAAATTGAAGTGAAGAATGAGTCTTCGTTTGTGAACGATCTGGGGGCTGACTCTCTGGATACGGTAGAACTGGTTATGGCGTTGGAAGAAGAGTTTGAATGCGAAATCCCCGATGAAGACGCAGAAAAAATCACCACCGTGCAACAAGCCATTGACTATGTCGTGGCGCACCAAAAGTAATTTTCTTTAACACTTTCCCTGGCGGAGTCAATTTGTCTAAACGCAGAGTTGTCATTACCGGACTGGGCATCGTCTCGCCGGTCGGGATCGGGATTGCTGAGGTCTGGCAGAATATTATTGCCGGAAAGTCTGGTATTTCCCGTATTACCCATTTCGATGCCGGTGCAATGGCTTCACAAATCGCCGGGGAAGTGAAGGATTTTGATGTCACCCAATATTTGCCCGCCAAGGATGCGCGCCGCATGGATCGTTTTATCCATTTCGGTTTAGTAGCCGGGATGGAGGCGTTCAAGGATTCCGGGTTGGAAGTGACCGAGTCGAATGCCGAACGTATCGGGGTGAACGTCGGTTCCGGTATCGGCGGTTTGCCGATGATCGAAGATACCCACAATGATTATCTTAAATCCGGGCCACGCAAGATTTCTCCTTTTTTTATACCCGGCACCATCATTAACATGATTTCCGGCAATCTTTCCGTGATGTACGGCTTGAAGGGACCGAATCTGGCGATGGTTTCCGCCTGTACCACTGGCACTCATTGCATCGGCGAGTCGGCACGCATGATCGAATATGGTGATGCGGATGTGATGCTGGCGGGCGGCTCTGAAGCGACGGTAGGTGCGTTGGCAGTAGGTGGTTTTGCTGCTGCCAGAGCGCTCAGTACCCGTAATGATGATCCTACCACTGCCAGTCGTCCGTGGGATAAGGATCGTGATGGCTTCGTGATCGGCGAAGGGGCTGGCGTGATGGTACTGGAAGAATATGAACATGCCAAAGCGCGAGGTGCAAAAATTTATGCGGAGTTGGCAGGTTACGGCATGAGCGGCGACGCTTATCATATCACTTCGCCGAATACCGACGGACCGAAACGCAGTATGTTGAATGCGTTGCGTAATGCCGGATTGAATACGCAGGATGTGCAATATGTGAATGCGCATGGCACTTCAACGCCGCTGGGCGACAAGAATGAAACCGATGCCATCAAGTTGGCTTTCGGTGAGCATGCCTACCAGTTGGTGGTGAATTCGACCAAGTCGATGACTGGTCATCTGCTGGGAGGGGCTGGCGGTATTGAATCGATATTCTGCGCGCTGGCGGTTCATCATCAAGTTTCGCCGCCGACTACCAATATTTTTGTGCAGGATCCGGAATGTGATCTGGACTATTGCGCAAATACTGCACGCGACCTGAAGATTGAGGTGGCGGTCAACAATAATTTTGGCTTTGGCGGAACCAATGGTTCGCTGGTGTTCCGTAGGTTATAATTATTTTGATGCGGGTCAACGGCGTGCCCGGTAGCACGACCCGCCTTCGCGACCGCACTCTGTTAGCCTACACGAGTGGTCAGTAAGCTGAGTGATGCGACGTTTATTTGTTTTGCTCATTTTTCTTGCGCTGTCAGGCCTGCCTTTTTATTACGCCTATAGCCCCTTGCCGCTACCCGTAACCCCGTTTGAATTTACTCTGAAGCAGGGCAGCAGCCTCAAGACCGCCGCAAAGGAATTGCATCAGCAGGGCTTGTTGGGCTCGGATTGGGCTTTCGTTTGGCTAGGTCGTTGGCTGAACTTGGCTACGCAACTCAAGGCAGGCAATTATGCGCTGGAAGCGCCGGTAACGCCGTTCGGGTTGCTGCAAATCATCACTAGCGGTGATCATAGCCAGAATCAACTCAGCGTGATCGAGGGTTGGAATTTCAAGCAGTTACGCGCTGCGTTGAATGAAAGTCCGGATTTGCTGCATGACAGCTTGAATCTTACTGATGCACAAATATTGGCACGCATCGGTGGCGTAGAAACCTATGCAGAGGGTCTTTTTTATCCGGATACTTATTATTTTGCAGCAGGTAGCAGCGATTTTACGCTGTACAAGCGGGCGTATCAGGCCATGCAAAAGCGACTGCAGGAGGCATGGCTGGCAAGGCAAGCCAATTTGCCGCTGCAAAGTCCGTATCAGGCGCTGATTCTGGCCTCCATCGTCGAGAAGGAGACCGGAACTCCGGCGGATCGGCCACTCATTGCAGGTGTTTTTGTGAACCGATTGCGTCGTGGTATGCTGCTGCAAACCGACCCTACCGTGATTTATGGACTGGGTGAGAAGTTTGATGGCAATCTGCATAAACGTGATTTGCAGACCGACAGCCTTTACAATACCTATATGCGGGTGGGATTGACACCAACGCCGATAGCGCTGCCGGGCATGGCGGCCTTGCAGGCGGCTTTGCATCCAGCCCAGACCGATGCCTTGTATTTCGTGGCGCGTGGCGATGGCAGTTCACAATTTTCCAGTAATCTGGATGCACATAACCGCGCAGTGAACCGCTATCAGCGCTAGTTTTCAGGTGGCATATTGTTGAAGGGCTGATTCATATACTGAAGCAAATTTTAAGAAAATTCCATGATGACTCAAGGTTATATGATTGTTTGCGATGGCAGTAACGGCGCAGGAAAAACAACAATCATTCAGGCAATAAAGGCGCATCTTGAGAGCAAGGGGCGAGAAATTGTCGTTACACGAGAACCCGGTGGCACGCCTATCGGTGAAAAAATTCGTGAGATTGTCCTGAGTTCCGCTACCCCTGAGCTGTGCGCCATCACTGAATTAATGCTATTTGCGGCTGCACGAGCGCAACACATCCAGGAAAAAATCCTTCCGGCGCTGCAAGCGGGAAAAATCGTCATTTCCGACCGGTTTGATGCGGCAACCATCAGCTTTCAACATTATGCCCGAGGCTTGTCGCTTGAACTGACGCTACAGTTGAATAATCTGGCACTCGATGGCTTCAAGCCGGACATGAATATCATACTTGATCTGGATCCGCTGCTTGGTCTGCAACGTGTTCAAGCTCGCGGGGCAGGGCTGGATCGTATGGAGAGTGAACATATCGACTTTTTGAAAAAAGCACGTTACGGCTATCTTGAACAGGCCAGGCAAGATCCCGAGCGCTTCAGGGTTATCGATGCCTCTCAGTCACTGGAGAAAGTAATATTAGAGGTGCTTGGCATCGTTGATCAGTTAACAAGTGTAAGTCGTACATTCTAGACCTGACCCCGTGTATAGGCATTCTCCCGGAAGCGGGCGAGGGAAAGTACGTCGCTGCGCGTGCTTCACTTTAAAAACTTAGCCTTGCGTGTAGGGCGCGTTTACGCACCCTTTGCGATGCATCATAAATTCTGGTGCGTTTACGCACCCTACGAAACCCATTGGATGGGGTGGTTTATGGGACGGCTATGGGTTAACCGAATATTTACGACCCCGGGTATGTACGTGTTTGCTGCTTTAATTTTGCCCTTTAGGGCAATTGTTTTCCTGTACGGAATCTCTATAATCTGGCTCTCCGTCCAGTATCTGCTTAAACAAATTGAAGGAAGTTAAATGTCTCTTGCAGTTGAATCGGTAAGATCCACGGTAAATATCGAGGTTGCAACTGTTAGGGGGATTGTTGCGATCGTCGATGATGATCCGCAGATTTCAAGAGCCTTGGGATTATGGCTTGAATTGCATGGGTTACGCGCGGTACATCACATTTCCGGCGAGAGTCTGTTGCAATCCATTCATGAGAATGACGGGGTGCTGACTTTGCGTTTCGGCAACTCAACACCCGTGGTTATTCCCTTGGTGGGTGCGGTGCTCGATCTAAATCTTCCAGGTATAACGGGTATTGAACTGGCAATGGTATTGCGCAACTTGTCGCCCGTATTGCCGGTTGCGGTAATCACTGCGTTACTTGAAGACGAGCGTGTTCGCTATGGCACACCTCCCCCTGGTGTACGTTGTCTTAAGAAACCCTTTGACCTGGATGCATTGGAAAATGCGCTGTTTCCGCTGTTGAACTGAGCTGGAATCCTGTCATGTTTCCTTTTGATGTACGCACCGCACTATTGATCCTTGGCCTGCTTTATCTGTTGTTGCCGACTATTACCTGGTTCGTGCTGGCAGGGCAGCACTCGATACAAGTTGCCTTGTGGTGTGTCGGCGGGGTGCTGGTAGGAATGGCAGCGATCTTGATCAGTCTGTTTGATCAATTCCCACAATGGATAACCTTGGGGGCAGGGAGCCTGTTCTTTATTCTGTCTGGTTTTGCGCGTATTCAGTCCTTAAGGATGGATTTGGGTAACCCGTGGCGCTGGCGTTGGATCGTACTGATGGCGTTGATCATTTACATGATTCTTCTTGGATTGCATTATGGGCTGGAGAGCAAAACCTCCAGGGCTCAATTTATCTCCGTACTTGGAACGGTGCAATTAGGCTATCTGGCCTCACAGGCCTGGCGGATTGGTCAGATAGAGCAAAGCCGAAGCGCACGCTGGATCAGCAGGGTGTACATGCTGGCGGCCGCCGCATTTTTGTTTCGGCTGTTTTATCTGATGGGGGTGGGGACCACTGCGCTGGTACACGAAGGGCTTAGCGCTCGATTCGTTTCGCTGGCAATGCTGCTTTCTGCGGTGATTGGTCATTTGGGCTATATCGGCCTGCATCTGGATCGCTCGATGCGTCGCGAACTCCAAGCTGAGGCGGATCGGGCACGTAACGAAGTAAGTCATCATCTGGGTGAGCAAATCGCCCAGCTTGATCGCAGTCGCGCTCTGGGCGAGATGGCTGCATCGCTCGGGCATGAATTAAACCAACCGCTCACGGCCACCCTGACCAACGCCCAGGTCGCGATACGCGGTTTGCAGAGAAAACATTTCGATAACGAACAGCTCATTGACTTTTTTGACAAGATTATTTTGAACACGAAGCGGGCGAGCCAGATTATAGATCGCATTCGTGGTTTTATTCGTCCTTCGCAGATCTCACACCAGCCCGTTAATCTAAATCTGGTGATGCTTGAAGTCAACGAACTGGTTGCCGACGAAGCTCGCAGTCGTCAGGTTCGTCTTCAATTTACGCCTCACTCTTTGCCGCTACTGGTTACAGGAGATTCAGTACAGTTGTCACAAATCGTCCTGAATATGATACGCAATGCGATAGAGGCACTGACTCAGGTGGCGTATCGTGAAATACTTATCACCTCCGAGCGCGTTTGCGACCGTGCCATTTTGCGTATCCGGGATAGTGGACCGGGGTTGCTTCGTGATATTCTGCCTCAAATAGGCACCCCTTTTTTTACGACCAAGCCGACCGGGTTGGGCATGGGTTTTTCAATTTCGCGCAGAATCGCCGATCAGCACGGTGGCACCTTGACTATTGACAATGCTGACGGAGGGGGAGCGGTGGTCGTCCTTAATTTACCGGCCTTGTCGTTGGTACACTTATGAGCAAGGGTGCTGCACACAGCCTTTACGGTAACCCGGTGACGGTTGGCGAAGTGAAAGTCGCCAAACGAAGCATCCGTGGTCGGGTCGTGGTGATTGACGATGATGTCGAAATCCTTGCTGCGCTGGCGGCACTGTTAGCGCTTGAAAATTATAGCTGCGAAACTTACGCTTCTGCACTGGCTTACCTGGAAGTACACGGTAAGCAATATCCAGGAAACTTTGTTCCGAGTTGTGTGTTGTGTGATGTAAAAATGCCGGAAGTAGATGGACTGGAATTACAAAGCCGTTTGTCAGCACTCGACGATACTCCATTGCTATTGATGAGTGGTGTTAGTGGCGCACCGGAAGCGGTCAGTGCGTTTCGTGCGGGAGCACTGGATTTTTTAATCAAGCCGCTTGATGCCGATATTTTATTGAACGCGGTATTGAAGGCACTGGCAGTGAGTGCCGAACGTCAGCGCTTGAAGGAGAGAAAATTAAATCTCGCGGGACGCATCGCCACCTTGACTAAACGAGAACTCGAGATTGCACGCAAGGTTGCTTTAGGTCAGACCAATCCCTCGATTGCACAAGAACTGGGTATTGCCCTGCGCACCGTGAAGCTTTATCGACAGCGGGCTATGGAAAAAATGGGTGCCAAGGTAACAGCGGATCTGGTTCGTCTGGCTGATGAAGGGGGGCTTTCCTGAAGATGACTATCCAAGATCAAGTGACAAGTCACTATGTCAGTCCTGAGTCCAGTGTCATCGCCAAAGCTATTTTAGAGGCAGTTTTAGTACCGCTCATTACCATCGACATCCGGGGGCAGTTGCTTTCTTTTAACGTCGCAGCACAAAATTTGTTTGGCTATCGTAGTGATGAAATTGTCGGACATACCATCCATAAATTGATACCGGAGGCTTACCCTGCTGAGCATGAAACTTTCCTGGCAGAGTATGGTAAAGCTGAGAGCTGCGGAGTGGTCATTAATGAACGTGAGGTGATGGGGCGAAGAAAAGACGGCACGATATTCCCTGTACAACTTTCCGTTAGCGCAATCAAGACTGAAGGCGAACCCTTGTTGATAGGTGTACTTTTTGATCTTGGCAAGCAAAAAAATATTGAAAACGAGTTGCGTATCGCTGCGGCAGCCTTTGAAACACAGGAGGCGATCATGGTTACCGATGCCGGCGGTAATATTGTTCTTGTGAATAAGGCGTTCGAAAAAATTACGGGTTACAGCCCTGAAGAAGTAATAGGTAGAAATCCGCGTATTCTTAGCTCTGGCCGTCATGATAGTGCCTTTTATGCACAGATGTGGCAATCGATTATTGATACTGGCAATTGGCGTGGGCAAATTTGGGATCGCGCTAAGAGCGGCAAGCTTTATCCGAAGGAAGTCACCATCACAGCCGTGAAAGGGGTAGATGGTAAAACGATCCACTATGTTGCATTTTTCACAGACATTTCGCTTCGAAAAAAATCGGAAGAGGAGATTAATGCGCTGGCGTACTACGACACGCTGACCAGACTGCCCAACCGGCGTTTGTTGGTTGATAGACTGGAGAATGCCTTGGCCTCTTCAGCACTGAGTCAGCAATATGGAGCTTTGCTGGTAATCGATCTGGATAAGTTTAAAGCGCTAAATGATACGCGGGGACTTGAAGTGGGGGATACCCTGCTGGTAGAAGTGGCACGCAGGCTTAAATTTTACGCAGGTAAAATCAACACCGTGGCACGCCTGGGGGGTGATGAATTTGTGATACTGCTGGAAACAATAGCTGCTGACGAGGTCAGTTCTATACAATTTGTCGAGAAATTTGCAGAGAAAATTCGCTCCGTATTAGCTGCGCCTTATTTGTTGAAGCAAATTACACAATATAGTTCTTCCAGTATCGGAGTATGCCTTTTTAAGGGTAAGGCTGATTCAGTGAACGAACTGATCAAGCGTGCAGACATGGCGATGTACCAGGCAAAGGACTCAGGCCGCAATTGTGTTTGTTTTTTTAATCCTCAGTTGCAACAGTCAGTGGAATCGCGAGCCGTACTGGAAGCAGACATGCGCATTGCGATTACTCATCAACAATTTCAATTGTATTATCAGATACAGGTAAATCAAGGTCAACTTCCGATTGGTGCAGAAGCCTTGATTCGCTGGAATCACCCAAAGCGCGGCATGGTATCCCCCGCTCAGTTTATTCCTATTGCGGAAGAGAGTATGTTGATTATAGAAATTGGCCTGTGGGTACTTGAGACTGCCTGTCAGCAATTGGCAATCTGGAAAGATTGCACGCAAGCCAGGCATTTATCGCTGTCGGTGAATGTTAGCGCGGCACAATTCAAACAGGATAATTTTGTAGAGGTGGTGGAAGCTTTTATCAAAAAATACCGTATCGAACCCTCACGCCTCAAACTTGAACTGACCGAAAGCATTGCGCTGGATGATCTGGATATTGTGATTGCCAAAATGATGGCGCTACGCTATGTAGTCGGGGTTAAATTGTCACTAGACGATTTTGGTACGGGATTTTCTTGTTTATCTTATTTAAAACGACTCCCACTAGATCAGCTAAAGATTGATCAAAGTTTTGTGCGTGAACTGAAAGACAAATCGAGTGATGCGGTGCTGGTCAAAAGTATCATCGACATGGCGCTCAACTTCGGTTTGGATGTGATAGCAGAAGGGGTGGAAACCGAGATTCAGGCTGCGTTGCTTAAAACAAACGGCTGTAATTCCTACCAGGGTTATCTTTATGGCAAACCGCTACCGCTTGAACAGTTTGAAGCATTGTTGAGCGTATCTGAACCCTATTGATCATCCTTGATGCTATGTATTGATCTACCCTATTGATGCCAATGATTTCTAGCAGCCTGTCGGACTTGAAATCCCCATTTCTCAACTTTTACCCTTGTAGCTGTCCGGTTTAATGCTTTGTCTAACGGGCATGGCAAATTGCCACCCCTGATGATGAAACCCATCATGCCCGTTTCCCTCTCCCCATCCCTCTCCCGCAAGCGGGCGAGGGAGAAGACGATCGCTGCGCAAGTTTCACGTTAAAGTTTCCACAGATAAATCCGTACCTCAGCACATCTACGAAAGCCATTTTATGAAAGTAGTTCTTGAGAAGTCTATGGGTTGGACGAATATTTACCTTCTGTCAATTTCATACCGGGCACACTAGATTGGCTTTACCCAACATCGGCAACATCGAATTGTCGTGTTACGCTATTGCTAACCCGACCTTGCTGAAACCTCGTCAGGGTGGGGTGGTATAAACTCAAGGTGCAGGGTTCACAGAAATTAATTGACTTGTATGCTTGAATTTCCTATCCTTCGGCAACAAGGACGAAGACGTGAGAAAGAAGCGCTGAGGAAAAAGTTCTCACTCGTCCATGAGTGGCTGAACGTAAGCTCGTATGTTGAACTGCAAGTCGTTCGATTTACCGCAGTTTAAGCTGGCGTTGCTATTTTTTAACTCTTTATTGTCATGGGATTAAGTCGGCGCTGTAGCTGCAAGGTATGGCGCAAATGGTTTTGGTTAATAAAATGTGATGGTATTCAATAAAATGATCAATAGTACAAGCCATCAACCCTCACTTGCAGATTCAACGATGCAATCGATACTGGTTATTGACGATACGCCGCAGAATATTATGGTGCTGGGCGAACTGTTAAGACCTTTTTACCATGTTCGGGCAGCTAATTCTGGCTTGCGCGGCTTGAACGCCGCTCATTCCGAGCCGCGTCCAGATCTTGTCCTGCTTGATGTAATGATGCCGGAAATGGATGGTTATGAAGTCTTGCGGCGTTTGCGCGAGAGTGCGGTAACACGCGAAATACCGGTCATTTTCATCACGGCCATGTCCTCTGCTGAAGGTGAAGAACATGGGTTGACGCTGGGTGCGGTCGATTATATTAGCAAGCCCTTCGTGCCGGCGATCGTCCTGGCACGGGTACGTACCCATTTGGAACTCAAACAGGCACGCGACAGACTTTCTGCACAGAATGACTGGTTAGAGCGGGAGGTGGCGCGCCGCATGAAAGAGAATCTGCTCATTCAGGACTTGAGTGTACGCGCCTTGGCTTGTCTGGCAGAGGCGCGAGATAACGAAACGGGTCATCACATTGTCCGCACTCAGTTTTATGTAGAAATACTGGCGAAACATCTGGCTTTGCACGAACGTTTTCGTGAGGCGCTGAGGGGCAGGCACCTGGATATGGTGGTAAAAGCAGCGCCTTTGCATGACATCGGCAAGGTCGGCATACCGGATGCTATTTTGCTTAAACCGGGTCGCCTTAGCCGCGAGGAATTCGAGATCATGAAGTCTCACCCTACGATTGGAACGGCTGCCATCAGCAGGGCAATTGAACAATCCCTGGCTGGCGCCGATGATTCTGGGGCAGAGATTGCGACTGGTGCCTTTGAATTTCTCGACGTTGCTCAGGAAATTTCACAGTCCCATCATGAGAAGTGGGATGGTAGCGGTTATCCTGCAGGGCTGATTGGCGAGGCAATTCCTGTTTCGGCTCGTCTGATGGCGCTGGCCGATGTCTTCGATGCCTTGATGAGTCGCCGTGTGTATAAGCCGCCCATGTCTTTGGACGATGCTACGTGCATTATTTTGCAGGGGCGTGGAACACATTTTGACCCGGTTGTCACCGATGCTTTCCTGGCTTGCCGGGAGCGTTTTGCCGAGATCGCAGCGCGTTTCCCTGATGTTGAAGACACACTTTGACCAGGTTGACTCAGTGAGAAAATTTTTGGCTTGGTGCCTGGGAGGGGTCAGCCTGTTAATGCTTTTACCCGCAATGCTTTATGCCGATGCTTTTGGTCTGCCTCCGGCAGTTGCGGCCAGGTTTGTAGAAATCCCGGCCAAAGCTGCCTTGTTGGCCGAAATACGCAAAGGTGGGTTTGTGCTGTATCTGCGTCATGGTTTTACCGATAACACCAGGCCGGATCGTGCCTCCGGAGTAGATCTTAATGATTGTTCAACACAGCGACCTTTGACTGAGGCAGGCCACCAGATTGCGGTTCAGGTTGGCAATGCTATCCGCAAGGCGAAAATTCCGATCAGTGAAATCCGTATCAGTCCGCTATGTCGGACTAAGGATACGGTTGCAGATGCTTTTCCCGCTCAGGCATTCATCATCGATAAGCAGTTGATGTACACCGCTAATTTCACCGATGCCGAGAAGGCACCGATTATCGCCAATACTCGCCGTCTGCTATCGATGCCGGTACTCGCTAACAGTAACCGGTTGCTGATTGCGCATGCGCCGAACCTGATGGACTTGATAGGTTATTTCCCCAGAGAGGCTTCGCTCGTCATCTTTCGTCCCAGGGGAGTTGCCGGATTTGAATATGTGGCAACCATCCCACCCGAACTTTGGTCAGCACTGTTGCCTCTACCATGAAATCCGCCAAGGCTAAAATCTCACCGTATCTGCTGTTCTTTTTTCTGCCGGTAGTCGTGGTCGCGATACTCGCTGGCGGACTTAATCTGGCTTCATTTCTCAAGCTGCGACAGGAGCATCTGGCGACCAGTTCGCAGCAGACTCAAGATATAGAAAATGTTGCGGCGGCTACCCAGTTTAATGAAGATATCGCCAATATTCAGCATAAAGTTGCCGATACCCTTGAACAGGCGAGTGCCGGCAAACTGGAGCATAGCGAAATCTATCTTATTCATTCCCAGATCGTCAACAAACTGGCGATACTGGAAAAGGAATTGTCCATTTTAAAAGATCCTGAAGGTGTAAAGCATTTACAAAGTGCTCAGGAATATTTCAAGGAATACCGCTATTTTATTATTCAAGCCACGGATCTAGCCAGCGTAGATCCGAAATTGGCGATGCGCAATGCCTATCAGGCTGGCAATCGCTATCTTTATTTATCCGAAAATACCCGCGCAATCGTCAAAAACATTACCCATCAAGCTGCCATTCTGAGTGAACAAAGAGTACAGCTATTTGAACAATATGAAATCCAGAATGCCTGGATCGGCGGAATAATGCTGGTGGTTCTGATCGTGATATGGGGTATATTGATATCAAAGTTAACCGCTAATTTATCCATGTTGACATTGGCACTGGACGGACTTGCCGAAGGAGAGGTCGAGCCTGAAACGCTGCCCAAGGTCAGAGTGATCGCAGAGCAAAAAAAGAATCTGTTGCGGGATCTGGCGCGTGCCGTAATCGCCTTTAGAGCAACCAGTATCGCCTATCGTTCTGCACAATATAATCTCAACGAGCGCATGAAAGAATTGTCATGCCTGATTGACGTGTTACGGGTAACAGCACGCGATGATCTAGAAGTTGAAGCCATCTTTGAAGCCGTGGCAGCAAGACTGGCCTCAGCCGTTCGCTATCCGGATATCGCAGCCGGTCGAATTGAGTGCGGCGACCAGCACTATGGCCGTTTAGTCAACGGTGTACAGATCAGCTCTGCCTTTAGCGGGGTTGCAGGGCAAACAGCCCGAGTGATGATTGTTTATGCCGGGAATCTTCCTGCTGATGCCGGCGCTGCGTTTTTAGCCGAAGAGCAGACTCTGCTGGATGCGGTCGCCAGTCATTTGCAAGCAGCCATTGAACGTAGGCGGATTGCCACCGAGAAAAATGACCGTCAGGCATTGATTGATGCGGTGATTGCCAATGCGCCGGATGCGATAGAACTGGTAGATTTCGAAACCTTGCAATTTGTGGAAGTCAATGCAGCCAGTTGCCGGATGCTCGGTTACTCTCGAGCCGAGATGATAGGCATGCATCTGTCGAAGATCCAGGCAGCCATGAATGCGCAGCAGATAGTTGAGGCAGTCAACCAGATCAGAGCCACTGCCGGGGCTCAGTTTGAGAGTCGGCATCGGTGTAAGGATGGTAAGCTGCTGGAGGTGAGCGTCAGTATCCATGTTATCAGGCAAAACAATCATGACTATATGGTGAGTATGTGGCGCGACATCACTTCGGAGAAAAAAGCCGCTGCAGAAATCCGAAAACTTTCATTGGCCATAGAGCAAAGCCCGAGTTCCATTTTAATTACCGATCTGAATGGTCATATTGAATACGTTAACCAAGCATTTACCCGCAATACCGGCTATTCGTTCAAGGAAGTAGAGGGTCAGACGCCACGTCTGCTTAAATCGGGCAAAACCCCAGATCAAACCTATCAGTCCATGTGGCAACATTTGCTCAACGGTGATACCTGGCAAGGTGAATTCATTAATAAAACCCGGCATGGAACTGAGCTGATTGAAGCAGCGACCATCATTCCCTTGCGTGAATCGGATGGATTGATCAGAAACTATGTTGCGATCAAGGAAGACATTACTGAAAAGAAATATCTGAGCGATGAACTTGAACGTCACAGAAGCCATCTCGAACAAATCGTTGCAACCCGGACTGCCGAATTGCATAGCGTGGTCAATGAACAAAATGCGCTTTTTGATGCAGCCACTAGCGGTATTGTGCTGCTCAAGAACCGGATTATCGTGCGCTGTAACCGCCGCATGGATGAAATACTGGGCTATGACTCTAATGAGCAGACCGGTAAATCAACCCGGCTCTGGTATGCTGATGAGGCTACCTTTGCTGCCTTTGGTCGTGAGATTTATGCCAGACTCTCACTGGGCATGATCGATTCCCGCAACATGGAATTGTTGCGCAAGGATGGGAGCAAGGTTTGGTGTCGCGCGGTCAGTCGGGTGATAGATCAGACAGATTCGTCCAAGGGATTGGTGGTCGTCTTTGAGGACATTACCCTGGAACTTCAGGCGCTAGAGCAGATGCGCAATGCCCGTCTAATGGCCGAGGGCGCCGCACGCATGAAGTCAGAATTTCTGGCGAACATGAGCCATGAGATTCGCACACCGATGAACGCTATTATCGGCATGTCATATTTGGCGTTGAAAACCGAATTAACGCCTCGTCAACGCGATTATCTGAGAAAAATTCAGGGCTCAAGTCAACATTTGCTCGGAATTATTAACGATATTCTTGATTTGTCAAAAATTGAAGCCGGCAAGATGACTGTCGAAAGTATCAGTTTCGAACTGGATCGTGTCCTTGAGAATGTGACTGGCCTGATTGCAGAAAGGGTCGCGGCCAAGGGGCTGGAATTGATTTTGGATATAGCTGCGGATGTACCGGGCAACTTGGTTGGTGACCCGCTGCGGGTAGGTCAGATTCTGATCAATTATGCGAATAACGCGATGAAATTCACCGAAAAGGGAGAAATTTCGATTCATGTCAGCGTCGTTGAAAAATCAGCTGAGGATGTTTTGTTACACTTTTCAGTTAAAGATACCGGCATCGGTATCGTAGAGGAACATCGCGCACGGCTGTTCCAGAACTTTGAGCAGGCAGACGCTTCTACGACACGCAAGTATGGAGGTACAGGGCTGGGGTTAGCTATTTCCAAACAATTGGCCGGGTTGATGGGCGGAGAAGTCGGCGTAACAAGCGAGTATGGCAAGGGAGCCACTTTCTGGTTTACCGCAAGGCTGGGTCTGGGTATGGCGCAGGTGCTGATGCCGGAACCGGACTTGCGCGGTCGCCGCGTGCTGGTGGTTGATGATAATCTACATGCCCGCGAGATTCTTTGTGAGATGTTGCGCAGCATGACTTTTATCGTTTCATCGGCAGCCTCAGGCAGCGAGGCCATCACTGAGGTGACGCGTGCCGCCAAAGCCGGCGAGCCTTATGAAGTTGTGTTTCTGGACTGGCAAATGCCAATACTGGATGGTGTGGCAACCGCTAATCAAATCAAGCGTGTCATCCCTGCAGGAACTCCGCATATGGTGATGATCACCGCTTATGGGCGGGATGAAGTCATGCGCGCAGCGGGTGAGGCGGGTATAGAGGATTTGCTGATCAAACCAATCACGCCCTCGCTGCTTTTCGATACGCTGATGCGCATTCTGGGTGGCTGGCACAACAAGCATTTTCTTAAAGAACCTGAATCTGAGCTGGTCAACTTGAGCCATATTTCGGGTGCCCGCATTTTGTTGGTAGAGGACAATGACCTTAATCAGGAAGTGGCGAGCGAATTGCTGCATCAGGCTGGTTTCCAGGTTGATATTGCGGAAAATGGCGCTGTGGCTGTCTCAATGGCTGCCAGACAGGCTCAGGACGGCTATGACATTGTACTGATGGATATGCAGATGCCGGTAATGGATGGCTTGACAGCCACACGTGAGATACGTAAATTGCCCCAATGCACAGACCTGCCTATTGTGGCAATGACTGCAAATGCAATGGCCGGCGATCGTGAGCGTTGCCTGGAATCGGGTATGAATGATCATGTGGCCAAGCCCATTGATCCGGATGACCTGTTTGCGAAACTAAAGCGTTGGGTCAGGTTTCGGCATCCCAGACCGCAACTGTCCAGGCAGACCGATACCCTGGCAGCAACGCACTCTCTGACGAGTAACTTTGCGGCTCTTCCAGGTATGGATGTTAAACTTGGTTTGCGGCAATCCTTGGGTAACAGCGACCTTTATGCTTCCCTGCTTGGCAAATTTGTAGCCAATCAGGCTGATTTTGTAGAACGACTAAATAAAGCGCTGATGGTTTCGGATTGGTCCACCGCAACCAGGTTGGCACATACCCTTAAAGGGGTGGCGGCGCAAATTGGTGCCATGAAAATTCGTGAGCTAGCCTATCAGATTGAATCAGCTATCAAGCAATCAGAAAATCCGCAGCAGCTTTCAGAATTGTTGCGGGAGATTTCTACGCAACTCAATGAACTGGTCGAGGCCATCAAGGCTCATTTTCCAGTAAAAGCAGTTATGGCTGAGTCCAGGCAAGTCGATTGGGAAAAGTTTCGCGAGTGCTATGCTGAATTGGTAAGGCAATTGGAAACAGATGATTTTATGACTAGTGAAACAATCAGGTTGCATGAACCCTTACTTCGGGCTGCACTAGGTCAGCAATTTCAAGGATTCAGTGAATTGGTGGATAACTTCAATTATGGGGATGCGCTCGATTTGCTGAGGGAGTTTGCTGCAGTTCGTGGCAACTAAAGTGTTTTCGGAATTTCCTGTTGCGATCGCCGTCAACTTATTTAACACATATTTTGCTATTTTTGATATAATTAGGCTTAAGTGAGAGTGCAGTTGTATCAGGAGTGTCACTCCGCCACCCTTAAAGGGTATCTTGTAAAAAATGTGTTTTTTGCGTTGGTACTCGATTAATAATTGAATTAATATTAGACAAATGCCCGATTCGTTCGGGCATTTGCTTTTCAGGCACGATTATATGAGTGAAGCTTTAGATAGCGGAATGTCAGAAGCCGCAACAACTGTGGTACAGGAGGGGGATGTCGTTCGCGAAGTTGGGCGACGCCGTACTTTCGCTATTATTTCTCATCCGGATGCAGGTAAAACCACACTCACTGAAAAGTTGCTGCTGTTCGGTGGAGCAATCCAGATGGCAGGAACGGTGAAGGCTCGCAAAAGCGGGCGCCACGCGACCTCGGACTGGTTGGAAATTGAAAAACAGCGTGGGATTTCTGTCGCTAGCTCGGTGATGCAATTCACCTATGATAATTGTGTGATTAATCTGCTGGATACGCCTGGTCACCAGGATTTTTCCGAAGACACTTATCGAGTGCTGACCGCCGTGGATTCGGCGGTGATGGTGGTAGATGCAGCCAAGGGGGTGGAAGAGCAGACGATTAAATTGCTTGAAGTATGCCGTTTGCGCAATACGCCGATTATCACTTTCATTAATAAAATGGATCGCGAAGTGCGTGAACCATTGGAAGTGCTGGACGAAATTGAATCGGTGCTCAATATACGTTGCGCGCCTGTTACCTGGCCGATTGGCATGGGTAAACGCTTTCAGGGTGTGTATCATTTGCTTAACGATGAGGTACTGCGCTTTGCGCCAGGTGAGGCGAAGGCCGGTCAGGAAGTGGAATTGCTCAAGGGTGTACAGATTGAGCAGTTGGCGCAAAAAGCACCAAGTGAGATGCAGAATATGCGCGATGAGACTGAGTTAATCATGGGGGCAGGCGCATCTTTTGATTTGCAGGAATTTTTGCAGGGCAAGCAGACCCCGGTATTTTTTGGTTCTGGGATCAACAACTTTGGCGTTCGTGAAGTGTTGCACGCACTTGTTGACTGGGCACCAGCACCGCTGCCGCGTGAGACCGATAAGCGCATGGTGCAGCCCACAGAAACGGCCTTCACCGGCTTCGTGTTCAAGATTCAGGCCAATATGGATCCGAATCATCGTGATCGTATCGCCTTCCTGCGAGTATGCTCAGGACGCTACAGCTCAGGCATGAAAGTTAGACACCGGCGCACCGGGAAGGAAATGAAGCTGGCGAATGCGGTGACCTTTATGGCTAACGAGCGCTCTCGCATGGACGAAGCTTATGCAGGAGATATCATTGGTGTGCACAATCATGGACAGTTACAGATCGGCGATGTGCTCACCGAAGGTGAGGTGCTCACCTTCAAGGGTATACCCTACTTTGCGCCGGAATTATTTAGTCGTGCAAGATTGCGTGATCCAATGAAAGCCAAGCAACTTCTTAAAGGCTTACGTCAGTTAGGCGAGGAGGGTGCGGTGCAGGTTTTTGAGCCATTGGTCGATATGACACCGCTAATCGGTGCGGTAGGGCAGTTGCAGTTTGAGGTGGTCGAGCACCGGCTGAAATCGGAATACGGTGTTGATGCTGTGTTCGAACGTGCGGGTATACATACCGCGCGCTGGGTGACCTGCCCTGATGCGGTGCATCTAAGTGAATTCGTTAAAGCCAATCAGGGTCGACTGGCAAAGGATGTAGATGGTAATTATGCTTATCTTGCTGACACTCGGGTAAACCTGCGTCTGGCGATGGAGCGCTGGCCAAAAGTGGAATTTCACGCGACACGCGAACACGGGCAGCAGTTAGGCTAGGCATAGCGCTGATTGCGTGCCTGGTTTTTATCTCTGTTTGATGCAAGCCACAATTTAAGCGTTAAAGGTTCGGTGAATATTATTTTCCAGATATTTCAGAAATGTGTTGACGACAGAATTTATATCTCTATAATGCGCACCTCTTCGCTGCTGTTGCAGCCGTTCTTTAAGAATTTAATAAACAACCGACGAGTGTAGGTGCTTGGCTTTTTGGATTCTAACTGTCATTTATGACAATTGGATTACTTTAAAAATATAGCAATACCTACACGAAGTCGAAAATTGAAATGTCAATGATTTACTTTGAGTAGGATCGGTTCAGAGATGAACCAAAACAGGAATTAAACTGAAGAGTTTGATCCTGGCTCAGATTGAACGCTGGCGGTATGCTTTACACATGCAAGTCGAACGGCAGCACGGGGCAACCTGGTGGCGAGTGGCGAACGGGTGAGTA
>CAIRBC010000275.1 GCA_903876685.1 uncultured Nitrosomonadales bacterium
AAAAATCGCGTGGATGGTCGGGCATTGTCATACGCATCTGGTTTGCCTCGGTTTTAATCCAAAGGAAAATATGAACGTCGAGTACCTGACCAATTTAGGCAGTGACGACCATTTCTTTGTTTTGACTATCGGGACTGGTAATCGCTTCACCATGCATGAGGTTGATCGTAAAGAATTTATAGCCTTGAGTAGTACCGCTGTGCCATATCAACGGAAAGGCGATGCTTCCAATTTCTGGCTGTACCGGCAAAGCTCAAAACTTGGCCATATAGCCATTGAGCAAGTCGGCACATGGCAAGACAGGATAGCAAAAGCCAGGATTACTCCGCTGGAAGGTATCACTGCCCATGAACGTGCGGCCTTGGGAATCTGGTGTTCCTACGCGATTACCGAAGTAGCAGGCACTCTTTTTGTGCGCAGCCAGATAAGTTTCGCAGAACCGATTCAGGTTGCTCAGGCAGCTTGATAACCGTCTAATTTCCGAAAACTAACGCGGAGCATTAATGCATTGAAGGGTTCATACGCCTAGAGCAATAAAATCTGTAATTTCAAGGCCACATTCCCAGTCTATTTAAATATCTGAATCATAATGTTACATTTATTTATCCCAGAATTTCTCAGCAACATATTACCTTTGGGTGACTAAGCAATGCTCTGCGCTTTTTCACTCGAATCAAATTTCCCTTCTCACAACCTCATATATTAAGGACTCATCATGAGTATTTCAGACGCAATTTTTAACAATGAAAATGCCGAACAGCAAATCAAATGCCCAGCTTGCCAATCAACAAAAATCGAAACTCGCCATATTGCCAAAAAAGCAGGACGAGACATCGGTACAGCCGTTGGTGCTTCTATGGGAGTGTCCGGTGCTTTGTGCGGCGCAGAGGCTGGTGCAACAGTAGGCAGAATCGCCGGTCCAATTGGCTTTGCCGTAGGTGGCATGTTCGGCGCAATCATCGGTGGAGTCGTCGGAGCCGTTACAGGAGGTGCAGTTGGCTCTAATCTTGGCAAGATTGTCGACGACAATGTGCTGGAAAATTATCGCTGTCTAGCTTGTGATCATGCATTTGGCAAGAAGGACATCTGACCTATAAGCATCAACAGTATTCTGCATCTGCAACCTGTATCAATCAACTAATTTCATAATTCTATTCCCCAAATGTGCGCATTTCTGGGAATTTTTATTTCTGGAGGTACCAAACATGGCTCACGAATTAGCAAAATCATCCGACATGGCTTATGTCGGCGCAACACCCTGGCACGGACTTGGCAATCAATTACCAGGCAATCAGCCCATTGAGATCTGGCAACAAGCTGCTGGCATGGACTGGGAGATCAAACAAACCGAAGTTTTGTTTAACGCCGCAACTGAAAATGGCAATATGCTCAACCTGCGTATGAATAAGGATGCAACCGTATTGTTTCGCAGCGACACCAGCGAAGCACTTTCTGTCGTTTCCAAACGCTACAAGGTTGTGCAACCGAGGGAAGTATTGGGCTTTTACCGTGACTTGGTATCTGTCGGCGGATTTGAATTGGAAACGGCTGGTGTACTCAAGGGTGGTAAAAAACTCTGGGCACTAGCCAAAACCGGACAAGAAACCATGTTGACAGGTGGCGACAGGGTTAAAGCTTATCTGCTGCTGGCGACAAGTTGTGACGGATCGCTTGCCACCACAGCCCAATTCACGTCCATCAGAGTGGTTTGCAACAACACGCTGCAAATGGCAGTCGGTGATAATCTGGGTGCGGTGCGAGTACCTCACTCGACCACATTTGATCCTGTGGCTGTCAAGCAATCGTTGGGTCTGGGAGTGACCGCCTGGGATGAGTTCAGTAAATCCATCAAAGCACTGGCGAATCGCCCGGTAAATAAATTCGAGTCCATGAACTTTTTGGTCAAGGTGCTTGGTGATCCGAATCTGCCACTACAGGATCAGCCAAATCAGAAAGCGATTCAAGCAGTCTATGCCTTGTTCGCTGGTGAAGGCCGTGGCAGCAAGATGTCCTCAGCTTCCAATACTGCCTGGGGTCTGGTCAATGGCGTAACGGAATATGTGGACTCTTTCAGACGCGCCCGCAATGCGGATTTCAGACTGGATTCGGCGTGGTTTGGTCAAGGTGCGCAAATCAAACAGAAAGGGTTTGAGGCAGCAATGGCATTGGCAGCGTAGTTCCCCCAAATCAGTCAGTTCAACGAGTACGCCTCGGGCATTGCTCGGGGCATTTTTCATTACTATCAGGAGAAATCAAATGAAACAAGGTAATGCAATTCGACTGGTATCAACCAAAAATCTAAGCCGTGAAGAGTGGCTATCGGTACGTGGTCAGGGTATCGGCAGCAGTGATGCGGCTGTCGCAGTGGGTATTTCGCCCTACAAAAGCCCTCTGGAACTTTGGCTCGAAAAAACAGAACGACAAGATGCGGCTGATTTGACTGAAAACGATGCAGTCTTCTGGGGTACTACCCTGGAGCATACCATCGCCACGGTATATGCAGAAAGAACCGGCGTAAAAGTCAGGCGGCTTAATGCGGTACTGCAGCATCCTGAGCATACTTTCATGCTGGCTAATCTGGATCGCGTTGTGCAGCATCCTACAGATGGCAA
>CAIRBC010000276.1 GCA_903876685.1 uncultured Nitrosomonadales bacterium
AGGGGGAGGGCTGGGGAGAGGGCGAAGGTTAATGGCTAGGGTCGATGAAATTGGTGCGCAAGCGCACCCTACGAAATGGAGGTTCATGGGTAGGGATGGGGTGATAACCAGCCACTTGCTTGCTGTCTTTTGGCAACCTAGTGGAGTGGCTAGTGGGTTCATCAGGGAAACGGACATGGCGGTTTCATTACAAGGGGTGGCATCATTGCCATGTCCGTTAGAGCGGTAACAGGGGAGGGCAGGTCTAATCTCCAAACAAATGTTGAACCTGACGCTTTGCGCTCTGCTACACCTTGAATTGATTGATTTGTGCCTTGAGTTCCTGTGCAATCTGTTCCAGTTCGTGTGCCGTTTGAGCGGTTTCCTTGATGGTCATCGTGGTTTCTTCAACCATCTGCGAAATTTGTTCGACCTGTATGGCAATCGAGGTGGTGCAGGAGGTTTGTTCGCTGGTGGCGTTGGCAACTTCAGTAATGTTGTTTAAAGTTCGTTCCGCTCCGCTCTTGATAGAGTGCAAAGATTCTGCAGCGGTGTTGGCGAGTTGCACGCCTTCTTGTACCTTGGGTAGCACCGCATTCATTGCGTCAACTGCGGCCAGCGTGTCACTCTGGATGCTGGTAATCATATTGTTGATTTCTGTGGTGGCGACTGCGGTACGCTCCGCCAGTTTCCTCACTTCATCGGCCACTACTGCAAAACCTCTACCTTGCTCGCCTGCACGTGCTGCTTCGATCGCTGCGTTGAGCGCGAGTAAATTGGTTTGCCCGGCAATATCCTTGATCACATTTGCGATAGAAGAAATTTGCTTCGCCCGTTCTTCCAGGGCGTGTATACGTTCCGATGCATTTGCAACGCCATTGGCAACCATTTGAATCGTGTTGCTGGCTTTGTCAACCAGTTGGTGTCCCTCGCTGGCATGTGACATGGCTTCACTGGAATCTTTTTCCGTGTCATGTGTGCGTGCTGAAATGTGGCTGGAGCTGACGGTCAGTTCCTCAATCGCTGCCGCCATCGAAGCAGTCGCACCAGCTTGCTGATCGGTTGCCTGTGCGATCTGTTGCGAAGCATGCTTGATCTGTTCAGCATTTCTGACCAGGTGGTTGGAGCTGGCATTGATCTGGCTGACCAGATTTCGTAAAGTGGCGACCATGGCATTCAGATTGGCAAGCAAACTTCCTGCGCGAGGGTTGTTATGTTTTTCTGTTAAATCTCCCGCAGCCACCTGTTGCATGATGAGCGCTGTTTCGGCGGGTTCGCCGCCGAGTTGAGCGAGAATGCTGAAACCGATACGCCAGCCTAAAAAGCTCAAAAGCATGAACAGCAAGGCAGAGAAGCCGCCCAGGCTCAGCGCACTGCGACGAAAGTGTTCGTCCACATCATTGATGTAGATGCCTGTGCCAATCGCCCATCCCCAGGGTTCGTAAAGCTTGGCATAGGATAATTTGGGTTCTGGCTCCGCTTTGCCGGCTCTGGGAAAAACGTAATTGACAAAGCCACCGCCGTTTAAGGCAGCCTTGACTAGCTCCTGAATCAGCAATACACCATTTGAGTCTTTTGAATCCCCTTTGTTTTGTCCTTCAACTTCCGGTTTGGACGGTTGGAGTACATAAACGAAGTGGGTATCGACGATGAAAAAATAATCGTTATTGCCATAACGCATGCCGCGCACATCCTCCACGGCAGCCTTCTTTGCCTCGTCTACACCGAGTTTTCCATCCTGGGCAAGTTTGTCGTATCGGGCGATGATGCCGATGACAGCCTCGACCAGATTCCGCGTTTTTTCCATGCGGTCTTCAATCAATGTGTTTTTCATCTGAAAAACTGCAACCAGCGAAATACTCAGTAAACCCAGCAGCATGAGGCCGACCAGGAACTGAATACGGTTGCTAAGGCGCATTGACTGAAAATTCATCTCAGACTCTTTCTATTCCGTCTTTTGCGAATTTATTCGCTAAATGACCGGGTTGAACACGGCGCAATGCCCGTTGGATATTACGCCCTGGCTGATCTTCCACGCAACCGTTATCAAAGGTGGATTCAGCACTTGATAAAACACGCAGCGTGGCAATCTTAATTGCTACTCCCTGGGTTTGCGTGTACCGTTTTCGATCTTCAAGCCAGTGCGTTTCAGTCGAGAAACGGTTTTGATAATTTCTCCGATTGAAGTTGAGTTTTGAGTGGCCGCATTTTCAACTGCGCTAACTGCTTCAGCCATGCCGGCGCTATCCTTGGTTATCTTGATTTCCTTTATCGCACTATCTTCCTTGAGCTTTCTTAATTTTTCTTCCAGTGCTTTGATAAGTTCTTCTTTTGAGCGTCGTGTAGCCATTATCTTTTCCTTTTGATGTAAATAATCTGTCGGGTATTTTACCCTAACGTCTCGCTTTATAGCGCAAATAATCCGCTTGAAATCATTGGTCGGGTTGTAAAATATACCGAAAACCAGTCAAGCAATTATCATTTTCACATGATGAAGGATGATTGCAGCGCCGTCAACAGTTTATGCCTTAAAAGCATTGCTTTATCAAGGGGGTGATGGTAAATATTCGGCTAAATCACACAAGCCAGGCAAAATTCAAACCATTCAATGCGGCGAACCAAGAAACTGCATCCATCGTGAGCTGAATTTTTTGCGGTTTGGTTTGCATCTGCAGGGTTGACTAAAGAACGATCGTTCTTTATGATGCAGGGTATCTTTTACCCGTTATCCTGCCATGTTTCATTCCTTGCAACGATTTCGTCCGGCAACCGTTCTCCAGCGATTCACGTTGTATGGACATAAAGTGGCGGCAGGTTTTCCCTCTCCTGCGGATGATTATATCGAAGGGCGGTTGAGCCTGGACGAGCATCTGATACAACACAGGAACGCGACTTTTTTTGTGCGTGCCAAAGGTAACAGTATGATCGGTGCGGGTATTCATGACGGTGATTTGCTGGTGGTGGATAAATCCCTGAACCCTGCGTCAGGCGATATCGTTATTGCGGTGGTTGATGGCGATCTGACGGTTAAGCGCCTGCAAAAGCGCGGGGGAATTTATAGCCTGAAACCCGAGAACCCGCTGTTTGAGGAGATGCTGTTCAAGGAAGGTCAGGAACTGCAGGTGTGGGGAGTTGTGACCGCCACTATCAAGAAATTTATATGAGGGTTGTTCCATGCCGCTAGCGCTGGTGGATTGTAATAATTTCTATGTTTCCTGCGAGCGTATGTTCAATCCAAAGTTGGAGGGAAAACCGGTGGTGGTGCTCTCCAATAACGATGGTTGCGCTGTCGCACGTTCCAATGAGGTCAAGGCACTGGGTATCAAGATGGGGCAGCCCTGGTTTAAAATGCAGGAAATTGCCAAACGCCACCACATCATCGCGCTGTCCAGCAATTATGCGTTATATGGAGATCTGTCTGCGCGGGTCATGTCAGTCTTGTCCGATTTTTCTCCCAGGCAGGAAATTTATAGCATCGACGAATGTTTTCTTGATCTGCAGGGCTTCGATCCGCAAACACTGGCGGATTACGGACAAAGTATGCGTCGCGCTGTAAAACAGCAGGTGGGCATCCCGGTGTGTGTGGGCATTGCCAGCACCAAGACTCTGGCCAAACTAGCCAACCATTGTGCCAAGAAAGGCTATGCAGGCAGCGATGGCGTCTGTGATTTCGGGCGTTGCAGCGAACATGAACTCAAGCGGTTGTTTGCGGGTATTCAGGTCGCAGAGGTGTGGGGCGTCGGGCAGAAGATTACGGAAAAGTTGCAGCGCATGAAGATTCTGACCGTTCAGGATTTGCGGTCTGCGAGCCTTGCACGCATCCAAAGCCAGTTTTCTGTGGTACTGGGACGTACTGTTCAGGAGTTGAACGACGTGCCGTGCCTGGCAATCGAGGAGGTAGCCACTCCCCGTCAACAAATTATGGTGTCTCGTTCCTTTGGTGCTTGTGTATTGACGCTATCCGAACTCTCGGAATCTGTCGCGCATTTTGCCACACGCGCGGCAGAAAAGCTCAGGCAGGATGGTTCGGTGGCTGCCAGTATTTGCGTAACGATACACACCAATCCCTTTCGCGAAAAAGAGCCGCAATATCAACGTTCGCTGGTGGTGCCACTGAGTTCGCCCACTGATGATAGCAGCAGGCTGGTTGCTGCCGCACTCAGCGGATTGAAAGCCATTTACCGGAGCGGGTTCAGCTATAAAAAAACCGGGGTGATGTTGATGGGCTTGCAACCTGGGGGGGGGATGCAACCCACGTTGTTTGATGATCCGGCATGCCAGGCTAAAGTGGCTGACAGGATGCGGGTGCTGGATGCCATCAACCGGAAAATGGGTAAAGATTGTTTGACGATTGCGGCCTCTGGTGCCAAATCCGGAGTCAGACAACGTTGGGCGATGCGTCGGCAGAGCAAGTCCCCCGCTTACACGACAGACTGGAATGAGTTGCCGGTGGCGGGGTAGTCGTAGTTAACGTATGAAACACGCGCAGCGACTTGCTCACCCTCGCCCGCTGGCGGGATAGGGATGGGGAAACGGACAGGGTGGTTTCATTACAAGGGTGGCATCATTGCCATGTCCGTCAGACTTTCAAGTTAAAGACTGTGAAATGGGGGGGCGTGAACTTCCACTGAGATATGTGACAACCCTTTGAATTGACCTAGTGCTGCGTGATAAAAGGCGGGGCCACGTTGCGGCACAACGGTAACGATAGATAGCACTGCGCCGAAATGACCCGGACCCAGGCGCCAGATATGCAGGTCGAGCAACTTGTCGCCCGCTACCTCTACCGCCTTTCTTACCTTGTTACTTAAACGGTTATCAGGATTGATGTCCAGCAGGATCGCGCCGGTATCGCGTATTAGTCCGAAAGACCAGTTGGCGATAACCAGTGCACCGATGATCCCCGCCAGGGGATCCATCCAAAGCCAGCCAAACGATTTTGCCAGGAGCAAGCCGATAATGGCCAGCACCGAGACTGCCGCATCGGCGATTACATGTACATAGGCCGCCCGCATATTGTGATCGCGCGCATCCGGGGCGTGATCATCATGTCCGTGCTCATGATGTTGGTGATGCTCATGTTGGTGATGTTGATGCTCGTGATGTTGATGCTCGTGATGTTCATGTTCATGATGTTCATCATGTCTGTGGTCATGATGCGTATGCACGTGATGATCGTCGCCGCTTAACATCCAGGCGCTGGCAATATTCACCAGCAAGCCAACGACTGCGATGGGAATTGCCTCGCCGAAATGAATCTCTACCGGTGACAGGAAACGGGAGATAGCCTCATAGCCGATCAGCAGGGAAATCATTGCCAGGATGATGGCGCTGGTGAATCCCGCCAGGTCGCCCAGTTTTCCTGTCCCAAAAACAAAACGCGGGTCGCTGGCATGTTTTCTGGCATAAGTATAAGCCAGCGCGGCAATCAGCATTGCGGCGGCATGCGTGGACATATGCAAGCCATCCGCCACTAGCGCAAGCGAACCGTAAAGGCTTCCGCCGATAATTTCGATGATCATCATGATGCCGCAAAGCACGATGACCCCCCAGGTCTTGCGCTCGTTCTGGTCGTGACCCTTGCCCAGGAAAATATGTTCATGGCTGGCACTAAAAGGGGAGTCGTAAAAATCATTCATGATGAAATCGCTTGAGAGGGTTAAAGATATTTGGTTATTTCCTTGAATTCACGAATGGTACTATCCGCGCTGCTCGCACCTTTACGTACCGACTGATCCAGACAGATGTCGATGTGCTCATGCACCAGGTGTTTTTTTGCGCTGCAGATAGCTTTTTCGACGGCCTGCATTTGCTGAGCAATTTCCAGGCAGTTGCGCCCTTCTTCAAGCATGGTAAGAATGCTCGCCAGATGTCCCTGAGCCCGTTTGAGCCGCTTGCTTATATCCGGATGTTTGGTGTGTTTAGTCATGGTTGGATCATTATATATGGTATCCCCCTGGATAGGATATATAATGCTGATCTGACTGTTATAAAACGGTCATGAAGCCGTCATATTATTCATTTAACATGCAGTCAGAAATTGAATGCATCGCATAAGGAACCCATGACTGAACGTAAACAGTTTTTTCCCTGGCAAATCGTTGAGGCGGGCGGTAATCGATGGGATTGGGCCTTGCTGCCGATGGTACTGGCGCTGCTGGTTCTGCTGGCTTATGCTGGCGAGCAGATGGCAC
>CAIRBC010000277.1 GCA_903876685.1 uncultured Nitrosomonadales bacterium
TAGGATAGTGTGTTTTGCATGCGTTGCATGATAGCCAAAAACTGGCTAGAACGCAAGACCCTACATTGGATTATTCTACCTTTTGTTGCATCTAACACAAAAATTTACATCTTGTGTGCATATTTGCCGGAGGGACACTATTATACAAATAATTTCCCTGAGTGCAGAAGTATGAATTCTATCGTTTTAATTACCACCGCAACGCGTCCTCCCGAAGGTGTTCCCTTTTTAAAAATGACCGATAGTGCGGTCAGATATATTAGCGCAAAGGCGGCGGTTTTTTTCTGGGCTGCACAACGAATCAATAAAATTGTCATTGCGGACGCTACCGGCATGACATTGTTGAGTTCTGATGAATTGACGCTATTGAAGCAAATGAATGTACAGGTTGAACAGATAGCTTATTTCCAGGATAGTGAGTTGATCAAGCAAAAGGGGAAAGGCTATGGAGAGGGAGAAATCATCCGCTTTGCATTAAGTAACTCGGTTTTTTTGCAACAGGAAGAACGTTTTTTCAAATGCACTGGAAAAATATATTGCCGGAATTTTCCGGAGCTTTTTAAGCTGATTCAGCGTAATGATATTTCTAACATGTTTTGGAGATATATGGGGGATGGCAGCAGTATGCAGCCGTGGTCTGATATCCGTTTTTTCTATGCAACCAGACAATTTGTAGAGGAGCATCTGTTACCAGCTTATTTGAAGTCTGACGATAAAACGGGCGCTGCCGAATATTATTGTCAGGTCGTGCTTAATGAGAAGTTAATCTCTGGAAAGACTTTGAGACCTCTGTTGTCCGGATTTTGCGGAGGCACTGGTGAGCAATACTTTGATGCAAGCCTGGGTGCTCTGGATTCCAGTTTTCCCTGCTGGTTTGATAAAAAATCCTGATATCTGCGAATGTTATTGACTGTAATTTATTGATTTTAAATGCAATATAAACGAAGACGAATGATCTTACAGTGTGCTTTTATATCTATCAATGAGCTTGATTATAGAAAGAGATTCGACAGGATAAATTTGTTTAATTTCAGGAAAATCCGGCACAGCGCATTGTAATATCTGCTGTACAGGCATTGTTTCGGGATCGAGTGAATAAGATAGCGCTATTTCATGCAGATTGAGCGCGTCAATATTGTAATTTGTTTCATGCAGTTTTTGCGCCAGTTGAAACCAATGAGAACCTTCACCCGTGTGGCGGTTCTTCTTGAGAGATAACGCATGAGCGCCTACCAGAATCTTGCAAGCCAACTGATTTGCATCGCGAATAGGAAAGTGTGCGAGTCGGAATGGCAAATTCACTCGTGGTATAGTTTCCCCTGTTTTAATATGCAGTGCCTGGTGACTGCCTGGTGACCAACTATATTGGCAACACATATCGGCGGGTAGAATAAGCTTGCTAAGTGACCAGTTTTCAAATTTACGAAATTTTGTCATTCGTCTGAAAAATGGTTGCACATTATTTGAGTCAGTATCAGGTAAAAAGGTTTGCCAGAGCATGGCTCCAGCAGACCCCGGAGGGATCACGTTTAAAATGGAATGAAATTCTTCGCGGCTTTGAATCGATAGTAGTTCGTCAGCGTCAAGCGGCACCACAAAATCGACGTTTGAAAGTGCAACAATTTTACGTGCTAATCGGCTAGTAATGGCTTCTTGTTGGTGAGATGGATCATCTGAAGTATGAATATGTAGTGGTAATCCCTCATCTTGTAGTTTCTTTAGCACCCAGAGCGTGCGATCTTCAGAAAGATTATCTATTATATGTAATTCATCAAGTAAATGCAGATTGTAGCGTACCGATAATTCTATAATATCAGCTTCGTTTCGCACGCAACAGATTCCAATACAGCGCATTATTTTGATCCTCTTGATTTCACTTAAAATACAAAAATATTGTAACTTGTCAGGTGGTATTCGAATAGGATTAATAGTTTATTGTTTTGCAAAGCCTTAAGAAATAGGCTCGTTGCTGATAGCGATCGGCCATTAAAATTTTGAGCACTTTTGATCAACTGAAAACTGTCGAGAAAGATGATTTATTTTAACAGCTTTGATCGTACCGGTTGAAACTATAACTACAAAAGTACCGCGACCGAATTAATCAGGATTTAAGATCTTTACCAATAGGCGATAAACTCCGCTGAGTCTTCATCCTGACATGGAACGGTTGAAGGTGGTGCGCCATACTGTAATTCATTAACCGGATTAAGTGTAATAGCCTTGCTATAGCTTTCGATCGCAGCCTCGTAGCGACCCAGTACTTTGAGTACGTCACCACGACGGTTGTAAGCGTCTTGGTAGTCTGGCTTGAGTGAGATGGCCTTGTTAAAATTTTGCAAGGCGGCCTCATATTGCTTCTGCGCTTCCAATGCACAGCCTAGATTATGGTAGGCGGGAGCGAATTCCGGGTTTATTTGAATGGCTCTGGCGATTAGCTCAGCACCTTTGGGGAAGTCTGTCTTTTGCAGTGCAATGACTCCGGCTAAATGCAATGCATTAAAATTGTCTGGCTGCAATCGAAGAATTTCTTCGTATAAAGCCATTGCTTGATTAAGCTCATTTTTTTGATGCATTTCTAATGCATTGTTTAATTTTGATTTTATTATCTGGATAATTGAATCCCTGTCGCGCTTGAGGATTCCGTGGTCCTTATCCTCATCTATTATATTGATGTGCTCAGGAGGCAAACCTGCAAGGTAGCGCTCGTATATTTTGTAATAAGCCGATTCCAGGTGTCGGGTAAAAGTCCTGGTGTCGAATAGTGGTGTGCTAAGCCGGTTACGTGCCAGTTTTTGTCTGATTTGCTGCAATCGTTGTGGATTTCTGGCGAATTCAATCGCCAGTGCTTCGTAGTCTTCCCGGCTTGAGGTGATCAGTTCGGGCAGTTGGATAGCATTAAGCAGGCTCGCCGCCATACGACTGGCGAAAGCTTCGCCCATAAAAGTTAATACCGGTAATCCGGCCCAGAGTGCGTCGCTAGCGGTGGTGCCTGCGTTATAGGGGTGTGTATCAAGGAATAAATCGGCAGTCCGAAATCTGGCCAAGTAGTCTGGCGGAGCTAAACGATTGCCGAAAATTAGTCTATCAGAGGCTATCCCTCTGGTTATAGCTGCCTTTTTGAGATTGAATTTGACGGACTCGGTTTCAGCATACAAAAAAAGGACGCTGTTAGTGACTTGTTGCAGAATACGCATCCAGCTATCGAAGGTGGCCGGAGTAATCTTATAGTTGTTGTTAAAGCAGCAGTACACAAAGCCGGCATCAGGCAACCCCAGTTCCGTGCGCGTGAAAATCCGCTCGGATATTTTTCTTTTAGCATCATTGACTTGATAACACGGTAGGTAGATAATTTTTTCTGAGTAGTATGGTTGGCTTTGTGGTGGAATCAAGGTGGTATCAGCTATTAAATAATCGATAGCGGATACGCACAGGGTACCTAGATATCCAATATAGCTGAGCTGTATCGGAGCCGCTTTGCAGGTGAATATTCCCGTTCGACTGCCAGTCGTAAACCCACCCAGATCGATGGCAATATCGATTTCCATGGCTCTGGCTAATTGTGCAATTTCAAGATCAGATTTATTTCTGACATCAATAAATTGATCGAAGGAACCCTCCAGTCGCTTTCTCATTTCGTCTTTGGTATTCACTCCAAAGGAAAATGCGGTCAATTCGAATCTTGCTCTGTCATGGATTTCAAACAAGTTTGCCAGTAAGTACGAAACGGCATGGTCGCGAAAATCCGCTGAAAAGTAGCCAAGGCGAATTTTATCATGTACTGGATACTTGCTAATTTCAGCTGGTTTTATGCCTGCCGGGTGATATTCATTTGACCAGATTTCAGCAGCTTTGCGCTGAACTTGTAGTGAATCGGTTATTGCCAGAACCTGGAAAGTAGGAGAAACTTTTTGGTTGAGCAGTATTTTCTCTATTAGTTGGGTACATTGATTTTCTGTATTATCCCAGTTACAGATTTTCATGGAAATATGTAAACGTCGCCCCGGCAGAAAGTCGATATCGGGATTGATTGCAAGAGCCTTGTCGTAGCTTTCCAACGCTGCTTCATATTGTTTAAGTGTATCTAGTAGCGTGCCGCGATTGTAGTAGGCGTCTGAAAAGTCTGCTTTCAGCCTAATCGCTTGGTCGTAATCAAACAGTGCTGATTCATACTGTTTGAGTTTATGAAGTATCGTAGCGCGTTTGAAATGGAGATAGGCATGATTGGGGTTGAGTTTGAGTGCGCTGTCATAACTTTGTATAGCCGCTTCATGGTATTCAAGTTTGTGAAGGGTAACGGCGCGATGGAAGTGAGCTTCAGCATTATCGGGTTCAAGTTCAATAGCCTGCTCATAGCACTGCAATGCCATGGAAAATTGATTTAGTTTGCTGAGTCCTTTTCCCTTGTTCAGATGTGCGGCGGCGACTTTTGGGTTGACTAAAAGTGCTCGATTAATCTGATCAATACCGCGCTGAAAATCGTTGGTTTGCAGTGCGATGACCCCCGCAAAATGTAGTGCGTCGAAATGTGTAGGCTGAAGTTCAAGTATCTCTTCATAGCGCAGTTTTGCTTCTGTCAGATGATTATGCTGGTGCGCCAGGAAGGCTTTTTGAAATAATGATTTAAGGTTTAGTTGTTCGGCTTCAGTATTGATGACTGTGGGGTAATTGAGAAATTTACTGTTGAGGAAGTTAGCCGAATCAAGCACCTGCAGATGTGCAGGTGGTAAATTCACTTGATAGCGTTGATACATCTGAGTATAGGCATTTTCTATAGCTCTGACCAGGCGTGAAGTGTCAAACAGGGGTGCATTTTGCCGGTTATTAGCTAACTTTTCTTTGATCCGTAATAGTCGCTCAGGATTAAGTGCCAGTTCAATCGCCAGTGCTTCGTATTCTTGCCGGGTTTCGGTGATCAGTTCGGGAAGTTGGATAGCATTGAGCAGGCTCGCTGCCACACGGCTGGCTAAAGCTTCTCCGGTACAAGTCAATACCGGCAAACCGGCCCAGAGTGCGTCGCTGGCGGTGGTATGTGCGTTATAGGGGAGTGTGTCTAAAAATAAATCCGCCGCGCGATGCCGTGCTATGTGTAGTGCAGGTGGCAATCGTTTGGCGAATACCAGTCTATGGGCATTTACACCCTGCTGTTTAGCCTCATTGCGCAGATTGTTTGCTGCATCGGCGTTGTCTTCAAGCAACCACAGGACACTCGCAGGAACACTCTTTATAATGCGCATCCAGGAATCAAAAACGGCGGGAGTGATTTTGTAGTTATAGTTGAAGCAGCAGTAGATAAAGCCGGTTTCAGGTAATCCAAATTCGGTGCGCATACCGTGTTTTTGGGTGGACTCAGGTGCTTCAGACGGGTAACTGGTAGGGTAGTAACTGTGTGGCAGGTAGACAATTTTTTCAGAATAGAATGGGCGAAGTTTCTCAGGAATCACTGTACTGTCTGCAATCAGATAGTCAATGTAGGACGCGCCCATTGTTCCAGGGTAGCCCAGATAACTGACTTGGATCGGTGCAGCCCTGTAGGAGAAGATGCCAGTCCGGTGACCCTGGGTGAATCCCTTCAGATCGATCGCAATATCGATGGCCAGATTTCTGGCAAGCAAAGCGACCTCCTTGTCGGCTTGATTTCTTACGTCAATAAATCGATCAAAAGTGCTTGCCAGGCGGTTACGCATGTCATCATTTTCATTGGGGCCGAAGGAGAACGCAAACAGTTCAAAGGCATTTCTGTCGTGTTGCTGAAAGACCTTCTCCATTAAATAGGCTGTGGCGTGATTATGAAAATCGGCGGAAAAGTAGCCGATGCGAATTCTCTGTGTTTGGGTGTGCTTCGGGATGTTTGAAAGCTGGAGGTTTTCCGGATGCTTATCATGAATCCAGATTTCAGCTGCTTTGCGCTGTAGTGAAATTTGGTCACTGATCGCCAAAACCGGGAACGGAGGAGTGGCTTTTTGATTGCGTTGAATTTTCGTGGCGAGTGCTGTGAATTGATACTCAACATCCGTCCAGTCGCAGATATGCATCTTCGAGTGCAGCCTGAAGCCATACAAAAAAGCATAGTCGGCTTTGAGTGCGATGAGTTGGTCAAAAATTTTAATGGCTGCGGTGTATCTGCTTAATTCTCTTAATGTTTGACCGTAATTGTAGTAGGCATCTGCATAGTCTGATTTAAGTGAAATAGCTTTGACAAAATTCTGCAATGCAGCTTCAGACTGTTTGAGTTCTTTCAGTGCAAGTGCCCGATTATTATAGGCTTCAGCACAGGCCGGATTGAGTACGATAGTCCGATCATAACATTGTATTGCGGCTTCGAAATTTTTCAGCTCCTGCAGTATTACCCCGCGATTGTAGTGCGCCTCCGCAAAGTTTGGGTTGAATAAAATCGCATTGTCATAGTCTTGCAGTGCAGCCTGATAACGTTGAATATCTCTCAGTAAATTTCCTCGATTGTTATAGGCTTGTGCATAGTCGGCTTTCAGTGCAATTGCCCTGTCATAGCTTTGCAGCGCTGCTGCATATTGTCCTAGTTCTTTTAGGCCAAGTGCTAAATTGTTGTGCGCGATCGCGAATTCCGGATTGATTTCAAGTGCTCGGTTGATTAAATCTAGCCCGGTTGAAAAATCCTTCTTCTGGAGCAAAATTAACCCTGATAAATGTAACGCATCAAAATGTTCGGGGTTGAGTTTGAGGGTTTCTCTATATAAAGCCTCAGCTTCGGCTAATTGACCCGCCTGGTGTGAGGCTAATGCTTTTAGAAAATGTGCCTGCGCCAATGAGGATTGTTGATGCATGGGTCGATAATTTGACTTTGATATTAAAGAGAAGGCTGATTGAGGATCTCAAAATCCTTACATTTACAGGGATGCCAGTTACATTTATTATATTCCCACCCTGTTTGCGATGCAAAGTTGAGAGTCGTTTTATTCAATAAAATCCGCAAAATCTTTCGATGGATGATTATCTGCAACAATGATATGGGTAGGCGGCAGATTTTCCAGCGCTCGTTTGTGCATTTGCGTGTAGGCATTTTCCATGTGCCTGGTGAAACGTTCAGTGTTGAATAAGGGGGTTGAGAGTTTGTTTATGGCCAATTTACGTTTGAGTTGTTGCAGCCGTTCAGGACTCTTGCCTAGATCGATAGCCAGATATTCATAATCTTGCAAGGTAGCGGTGATCAGTTCAGGAAGCTTGATTGCGTTAAGCAGGCTGGCAGCCACGCGACTGGCGAGGGCTTCACCCATGCAGGTTAGTACCGGCAACCCTGCCCATAGCGCGTCACTGGCGGTGGTGTGTGCGTTACAGGGCAGCGTGTCTAAAAATAGATCAGCTGCGCGGTGTCTGGCCAAATGTTCAGGTAGCGGCAAGCGTTTGGCAAAAATCAATCTTTCCGCCTCAACCCCTCTTTTTTCTGCCTCATGGCGAAGGTTTGCTGTCGCCAATTGATTACCTTCAAACAGCCATAGTACGCTGCCAGAAACTTGCTGGAGTATGCGCATCCAGACATCGAAGGTGGCGGGGGTGATTTTGTAGTTGTTATTGAAACAGCAGTATACGAAACCTGTGGTAGGTAGCCCCAATTGTTCTCTGGTGGAGGCTGTTTCTGCGATGGTGCGTTTAGCATCGTTTACCTGATAACTATCAGGTAGATAAACGATTTTTTCTGAATAGTATCGTTGGCTGGTTTCAGGAATCAGGAGCTGATCCCCGATCAGATAGTCCATATAGGGTGCACCCATTGTGCCGGGATAGCCTAGATAGCTGACTTGGATGGGGGCGGTTCTGAAGGAGAAGATTCGTAAGCGCTCCATAAACCCCAACCTATTCAGGATATCATTTCAATGATTAAATCCTGCATATGCAAATTCCAAGGCA
>CAIRBC010000278.1 GCA_903876685.1 uncultured Nitrosomonadales bacterium
CGAGGAATGAAGGATGCCAATAATCTTCTACAAACCACTTTAAGTAACGCAAACAAATAAAAAAAATCAATAACATAAGACAGATTTACCTAAATCTATCGGCGGCGATGGCCGACATTCATTCAACTAGCACCAGCTTCAAAAATTTCATAAACTTCAATCTGCAACTGCTATACTGTAACTACATATTCGGAGCGTCAATGAAATTTTCTTGGGAAGAGACAAAGAACAGCATCAACCGGCAGAAGCATCAAGTCAGCTTCGAGACGGCACAGCTTGTTTTTCATGATCCGCTTCACGTTAGCAAACATGACAGAATCGAGAACGGCGAACAACGTTGGCAGACAATAGGACTGGCGCATGGCGTGGTGCTGTTGCTGGTAGCACACAACTACACTGAAGCTGATGGTGTTGAAGCCATTCGCATCATTTCAGCTCGGAAAGCGGATAAGACGGAACGGAGGATTTATGCGGAAGCACACTAAGCAAGCAAGCGTCGAACTAACCACGAGTCAGGCAGCGGAAATTAAGGCTTTGCAGGCGCTACCAGACAACCAAATCGACTACTCTGACGCCCCCGGCGCTATGCCTGAAGAATGGCGTGATGCAGTCGTCGGCAAGTTCTATCGTCCCATCAAGCAGCAACTGACGTTGCGGATTGATGCTGACGTGGTTGATTGGTTCAAGAGGCAGGGTAAGGGCTATCAGACCCGAATCAATGAACTGCTGCGAGAAGTGATGAAGAAGGAAGCCAAACATTAACGGATGCCGGTTCAATCCCCACAACCCCGATACAGCTATAATCCATTATAGGTGTGCCATTTAGGTGTGCCACTTCCCAACATAAGTTTCGTTAACTACATGATTATATTCATGTCAGTTTAATTGAAGGAGACTCCCGCCGTCTCCACCAATAAATCAAAGGACAACGGCTCTCTGTTGTCCTTTTTTATTGCCTACGCCACAAATTTACGCATTTATTTTCAATTATTTGCGGACTTCGCGTTTTTTATCTACCTGGCACAGCTGCCACTATTTCGCTCTCCATGGCCGTTTTCTCTCCCGCCCCTGCGCTTCCGCCAAGACGATATTTGTGGCTGAGATTGGCCTGACAGTAGCTCATTTTCTGTAGTATACGCACTCAAGGCAGCAGTGCGAACGCCGGCAGCGACAAACCTTCGCATTCTCATTTACCTGTAATTAAGCAAAGCCTACAGATGCAACATTTCCAGCACCTTTCCAGCCTGTGCCGCCAGGGCGCGCAATGCAGCCTTGATATTGGTGACATTGTGCAGACGCAGCAGGCTGATCGCAAAGTTGCGCAAGCACGCCAATGCGCGTGGTGCGTTGCCTTTTCGCGAGCGGCAACGATCCTCGTCATAGGCCATGTCGCGCACATGGTGCAGGCGATTTTCGATGCCCCAATGGCCACGGTTTAGTGCCAATAATTGCTCCGGATTGGCCTGTGCGTGGCTTTGGCTGCTGATCAGATAGACTCGTTCGACGGTGGTCTTGTTTTGGCTGACATGGAAGATTTCGCGCTCTACACAGGCGACTTGGGTCGCGTAAGGAAACGTCAGATAGCCGTCAAGCTTTTCGCTAGTCCAGATGCGTCTGGTTTCCACCCTGCCGTGCGCCTTGCCCAGAATCACGTGCTCAGGGGGGGGAAGCCTCCATCCCGAGGCTGGCGATGTCTGCTTTGAGCGTGGGCTGGTTGTCTTTGACGGTGTACAGGTAATGCGCCTTTTTTTCCTCGACCAAATAGCGTGCTGTCTCAATTTGCGTATGTAATGCGTCGGCGGTGACCACGCGCCCGGCCAGCGGCAGAGGATCCAGTAGCGGCTTCACCGCCTTGAGTTCACTCGCCTTGTCGGCCACCTCAACTTGGTTCAGTACCACGCTGCTGTTGTGCCCGAAGGCAGCTACCAATTGCCTGGCACGGCCTTGATCACGCGAGCCGCGCAAGGATTTCCCTCCAGAGCCACGGGCTCATCGGCTGCGGTATGCGTTTGCAACCAATCCCCCAACTGCCGTTCGAGTTGCCCAATATTGACCGCAGCGAGGATGCGTCGGATGGTGGGCTCGGACGGGGGCTCGTAGCGACCATCTGCCGTGCGACGACAGCGCAATCGCCGAAGTATCTTTGACGTGAGCCGCTTCGCCCATTCGCCGATCGCGGTACTGCCCTGTGCACCGCTGATCACCGCGCAAAGGATAATCGCAAGCACCGAGCGTTGGTTGTGCCGTCGTCCGCGTGTCGCGCGTGGATCTTCAATGTTGTCGAGGCGCGCAAACAGTGCTGCAGCATCGGCTTCTGTCAGTGTCATCATCTTGATCTCCATATGTGGCAATTCAGGGTGCGGCAGGGGTTGGGAGAGGATCAGCCGGGCTTGTCGGTGCAATGGGAAAACCCAGATTCGTTTCGGGGCACCATGCTCGATGTAGGTTTCGTTGGATTTTGCAAAGCCGCGCGTGGAGCCCAATTCGATCCAGTTGGCCGCGCGGTAACAGGTGCCAATGAAACGACCAAGATCGATGAAGGTTTCTGCCAGAAGCAGGCGATGCCCGTGCGCGGACTGCCAATCCGCACATAGACGCGCGAGGTTTAAACCAAGAATTCGCGAGGCGAGGTTCTTCACTCTGGTGCCGGGTAGAATCAAGAAACGGCTGTTGTTGGCGATCAATCCCAGACGCTGCCATTGTAGTGTAGGCGACCAGCCGATCCAGGTATCGCGGCTGGCGCACTTGAGCGCCGGGGATGCCCAACCCAGCAGGGCGAGCCAATGTCCATCAATCTCGGCAACGTAACGTAGGCTACGCCCAACCATGGCTGTGAGCCCGAGGTAGTGGTGTGTGCGCATAAGAGTGTCCCACTTGTCACGCTCTTCAGCGCAAATTAGGCGCGCTCGCACATGAGATAATTCAAAATGTTCCGGCATGGCTTCGTTCATGACGGACGTTATAGCAGAGTCGAATCGAAAAAGTCAGGGGTATCTACACTCTACGCAACTTCAACGGCTTAAGTTGATGAATGACGGAGCCCTGACCGTCGTTCCATCTCCCAATTGACTGTCATTGTTCCAGCCCCACGTCCACAAACTGTCATCGTCCTTCATACCGATTGACTGGGAGCCAGCGGCTGAAACGGCAACAAAATAAGTACCAATCATTGCCGGTGTAGGGCGATCCTGCGTACTGTTGTCGCCTAATTGCCCATGATCGTTTTGCCCCCAAGTATAAAGGCAGCCGTCTTCTTTAACCTCAGACTATGGCTGACACCTGCGCTAGCCTGCTTGTAGTGCGCACCGATAGGAGCGGGAATAAGCAGACGGGCACTTGCTCCGAAGTTCCCGTTGCCCAACATGCCAAAGCTACCAAGCCTAAAATACATCATTAATTTTGTCGATTAAACGATTAAATTATACGAATATGACATAAAATCATAAGCCGATCGATTCCAACTGAGGTTATCATAGGGTCGAAGTGATCTGTTTATGCTGTCCTGGACTTTTTTAAATAACTGATACTGGCCAAAATATGGCCTGTTTGAACTTTAATAACGCGAGAATTATGCAAAAAAAGCAATTTATCCCGGGTATTCCCGGCTTCAGTTATGCCGATTTATATGACTCTGCTCGTCTGAAAGACTTACTGGCGGTATTTGATGCCTCGATTGAGCGCCATGATCCACAGTTGCAGCGTGAATTTCTGAATTATCGCGATACGCAAGGTAAAACGCTCTCGCCGCAAGCGGTTTCCGAGCTACTGGTTCGTATGGCGCCCTATGTCGGAAAATTTGTCGCCAGATTATTCAATGTTTCAGAGCAACATGAAGCTCAGCAAAGAAAAATAAAGGACGAATTCGACAGCATTTTTTACTACAAGAGTGAAATTGTTGCCAAGTTGTCTCTGGTGTTCAAGGGGCAGAATACAAGCGACTGGGTGATTGCTGAGGTTCAACAGCGTTTTGCGCTGCTATGTGAGGCTGGCTTTCCAGAAGCCAATGCGGATGCGGACGCCGAACGCCGTGTAGCAAGGGTCGGAGCGGCGATAGCCCGCCTGTCCAGTCATTACCGGTTACTTGCGAAGGGTAAAGCCAGCGCCTATGCGGATGCCGATCTGGACGCGGCAGCCTTGCGCACGAGACTGGTCGATCACGCGGCAGCCGCCGCTCAATTCAGCGAGTTAGTCGACTTGCCAGAGGCAGATTTTATCGAAGACCTGCTGATTGTCGTGCAACGCTGGAGTTATATCGCACAAAAAAATAGCGACTGGGCCAGCTTCAAATTACCTGCCAAGCGCGATTTTGAACACCTGGTCGAACACAAGCTGGTGGATCGGGGGGATTTCAAGGTCTGGATGGGAGAACATCGTCGCCGCCGGGATGGCTTCAAACTAACCGATAGCCGTTTTGCGCAGCGTCAGGTGTTATCCGAGGTCAATCATTGCATTTATTGTCATGAGCGTGACAATGATTCCTGTTCCAAAGGGATGCACAACAAGAAAGATCATACTTTCAAGGTCGATCCGCTGGGGGTGACGACCATCGGCTGTCCGCTCGATGAAAAAATTTCGGAAATGCATCTGGTTAAACGCAACGGTGACAATATTGGCGCGCTGGCGATTATTATTGTCGATAATCCGCTGTGTCCGGGCACCGGGCATCGTATCTGCAACGAATGCATGAAAGGTTGCATCTATCAGAAGACCGAGCCAGTCGATATTCCACAGATAGAAACCAGTGTGCTGACCGAGGTACTGTTCATGCCTTATGGTTTCGAGATTTACAGTCTGCTCACGCGCTGGAACCCGTTGAACGTCAAACGCCCTTATATGCTGCCGTATAACGGCAAGAACGCGCTGGTGGTCGGTCTGGGGCCTGCTGGTTACACGATGAGTCATTATCTGTTAAATGAAGGGTTTGGGGTGGCCGCTATCGACGGGCTGAAACTGGAACCTTTGCCGGTTGCACTGACCGGGGATGTAGTCAATCTGCCGGAACCGGTTATACATTTTCAAACACTTTATGAAGAACTGGATAAACGGATACTGACGGGTTTTGGCGGTGTGGCCGAATATGGCATTACCGTGCGCTGGGACAAGAATTTTCTCAAGGTGATTTATCTCACCCTGTTGCGGCGTGCCAGCTTTCGCGCTTATGGCGGCGTGCGTTTTGGCGGCACGCTGACCATCGAAGATGCCTGGAAAATCGGCTTTGACCATATCTGCATCGCGGCAGGTGCTGGCAAGCCTACGATTATCGACATGAAAAATAATCTGATGCGCGGCATCCGCAAGGCATCGGATTTTCTGATGTCGTTACAATTAACGGGGGCAGCCAAGTCGTCATCGCTGGCAAGTCTGCAGGTGCGTTTACCGGCTGGCGTGATTGGAGGCGGCCTGACCGCGATGGATACCGCGACTGAATTGCTGGCTTATTACCCGCTGCAGGTGGAAAAGATTTTGCATCGTTACGAGACCTTGGCAGCGCTGCATGGAGAAGCCAGTGTGCGCGGCCGTTACGATGTGGAAGAGTCGTTGATACTGGATGAATTTCTAGCTCATGGCAAGACCATCCGGACAGAAAGACAGCGTGCGCTGGCCGCAAACGAGCTGCCGGACTTTCAGCCGCTATTGCAGTCCTGGGGTGGGGTGACGCTGTTTTATCGCAAAGGCATCAAGGATGCGCCGGCCTATCGACAGAACCATGAGGAAATCAGCAAGGCGCTCGAAGAAGGTATCGCGCTGGCTGAAGGGATGAGTCCACTTAGCGCAGAAGCGGATCAGTACGGACATTTGCAGGCGGTCGAATTTGAAAAACTGCAACTGGAAAACGGTCACTGGCGCACTTCAGGCGAGAGCGTTAAAGTTCAGTTGCGCAGTCTGTATGTGGCGGCCGGTACTTCACCCAATACCATCTATCAGAGCGAATATCCGGACACTTTTGTGATGGATAAATGGTTTTTCCAGCGTTATGAGCCGCAGTGGGATCAAGATTCGCTAGAGTTGGTGGCCATGCATGATCCGCGTATGCCGAAACAGGGCAAACCCTCGCCGCTGACCTCCTATCAAAAAGATGGCAAATTTATCAGTTTTTATGGTGATAACCATCCGGTTTATGCGGGGAATGTGGTGAAAGCCATGGCCAGTGCCAAACATGGCTATCCGTATGTAGCCAAACTGTTTGAGAAGCACACGGCAGGTTTGAGTCCGTTGCAACAGCCTGCACGCGATGCGGCGCTGCAAGCCTTGTTTGCCACGCTGGATGAAACGTTCAAGGCTACCATTGTTGCCATCAACCGACTCACACCCACCATCATCGAGGTGGTGGTCAAGGCGAAAATGGCGGCGGAGAAATTCCATCCGGGACAGTTTTATCGCGTACAAAATTACGAAGCGTTTGCACCGGTCGTGGCAGGTACCTCCCTGACCGCCGAGGGTCTTGCACTGACTGGTGCCGATGTCGATAAGGAAAAGGGCACGATTTCGCTGATAGCGCTGGAAATGGGTTCTTCATCGAGGTTATGTGCCACCTGGAAAGTCGGCGACCCGTTGGTGATTATGGGGGTGACGGGTACGCCGACTGAAATACCGACCGGACAGACAGTGTTATTGCTGGGTGGCGGACTAGGGAATGCGGTGCTGTTTTCGATTGGCAAGGCCTTGCGCTCGGCCGGCAATCGGGTGATTTATTTTGCCGGCTACAAATATGCACGCGACCGTTTCAAGGTGCAAGATGTGGAAGCAGCAGCGGACATCATCATCTGGTCGGTGGACCAGGGAGAAGGCGTCACGGCGATTGTGCCTACCCGTCCGCAGGATAAGACCTTCGTGGGTAATATTCTGGAATGTATACAGGCTTATGCTAGAGGCGAACTGGGCGATCAGCCCATTTTACTGTCCGAAGTGCATCATCTGGTGGTAATCGTCTCTGACCCGATGATGGCAGCAGTCCAGCGCGCGCGCCATGACGTACTCAAGCCTTATCTTAACCAGACGCATCAGGCGATC
>CAIRBC010000279.1 GCA_903876685.1 uncultured Nitrosomonadales bacterium
AATCGGTCTGAAACGTGCCATTATTTTCTCAGTTATCTTTATGATTGCATTAGTAATTATAACATTCTACTGGGTGAAATTGGGGCATTTCAAGGGTAAAAGTCGAAAAATGGAAGAGGGTTAAGTCCGACAGGCTGCTAGTTTTATGCTTGCTTCCGTTAGCTTCGATGGCAGTCGAGGCGCCACCAGGCAACGCCGAATCTTCCGCTGTAGAATCTCCTCAACCAAAATTTATCTGGGGGATAATAATTAAATTTGCTGCGGGCAAGGCCTTCGATATATTTTCTGAGTGGTCTATGCAGAGGCTGTTTCCAGGCATGGAAAACCAGTCAATTTTTACACGCCTGTCTGCGGTAGTGGCTCCCGGGATGGCTTATTTTGCACCTGCGCCGAAAAATGCAACGGCCATTGTGCCGAATATAACAGACAAGGCTCCTGAGGAGTCCTTGCTAACTTCAAACGGAATAGAAAACTATCAGGGAGTCTTGCTTTCCCTGCTGGTTTTGCAACCAGACGATGAGACGTTGAAACTGCGACCCATCAGTGAGGGCTTTAAATCGGGTGAGAAATTCCGCTTGCGCCTGGGAGCAACTTTTGAGGGGGATTTGACGGTCGATAATATCCATCCGGATGGCAGGCGTAATCGTTTGTATCCGGTTGATGCAGCGCAAGTGGTGAGAATAAAAAGTGCTACGCCGGTGATCCTTCCTTTGGAAAAGGATGGCTTTTTTGAGTTTGACAGTGAAGTGGGTGAGGAAAAATTAATTATCACATTGCGCGATTCCCGTGCACAGGGCGATTCAATGGCCAGCTCGGCTGTACATCGTCGTGAAAGTGTGCAAGGCACTGCTTTGTTACAGGAAATTCCCCCTGGAAAATTTCCGGTGATCGCTGAATCGATCATGATCCTGCATCGTTGAAAGCGCCAGAGGTTATATTTCTAAACAGGTCAGCAAGTGAAATTGGCTGAAAATGGTAAACCGTAACGAAAAGGTATCACTATCATGAAAAAATATTTGGCTGCTTTGCTAGTGGCTTATGGGGTATTAACAGCTAATGTTGCACAGGCAGAAATTCAAGCGTTAATTATGACCATAGGTGATTACCAGGCGGGTATTCCCAAGCTGAAGGGTGTGTCGCAAGATGTCGCAAGCGCAAAATCGATTGCGAGATTGATGGGGGTCAAAGCTGAAAATATGGTCTGGTTGCATGATGAACAATTGACTCTGGAGGGAATGAATCAGGCGTTTGACGAACTGGACAAGCGGGTCGCTTCTGGCGACAAGGTTTTTATTTATTATTCCGGACATGGAAGCCGACAGATTGTTCACGATCCCGATGAAAGATGTGCGGAATCTTTGGTCACGGTGGATGGTTATGGATTTATTGATGCCGAACTGGAAATCCGCCTCAAAAAATTGTCTGCACGCACCCAAAAAATCATTGCCTTGCTGGATGCCTGCCACGCAGGTGGCGTGACCACGCGCACTGCACCGACACGGGGCATCGTGCCGGAATTTACCCCCAAGTTCTGGGTCAAGGGCGGCAGTGAGTCCTGCGAAAAACCGGTTAATGTACTCACCAGAGGGATCAAACTGGCAATCAGCAAGCGCGGAAGTGGCGGGAATAACTATGTTTATATTGCAGCTGCCAATGATAATGAAATTTCCCTCGACCAGTTTGGCAAGGGCGGTGTGGCCACGCAAGCGTGGCTGGAATGTATGTCGGGTCAGGCAGTGGATCAGGATGGCAGCGGAGGATTGACCATCGAAGAAATCCGCTCTTGTGCGCAGGATAAAATCAATTTTTTCATGAAAAATGTACCTGGTTTTTTGCCACAACACGTTAATGTGACAGGAAATTCTCAGTTGGTGATGATGTTGGCCGGAAATAATCCAGATGTACACGGGATTGCGCCAGCGCCTGTAGTCAGTGAGGTCGCAACGACTACGCCTGTCACAACACCTCAGCCTGTAGTCAGTACGTCTGTGCCTGCTACCGTTGCAGCCATAACGTCTGTGCCTGCTACCGTTGCAGCCATACCGCCTGTGCCTGCTACCGTTGCAGCCATAACGTCTGTGCCTGCTACCGTTGCAGCCATCACCCCTTCGCCTGTTGCCATTACGGTTGAGACGCCACCGTCTCCGATCGTGCAAGCGTTGCCAGTCAATACCTTGCGGGATATTTTCAATGGTCGCGATGATCTCAGGACGGTGCAGCTTGTTCCTATCAAGAGCAGGCTGATGATTGCCAAAGATAAATTCGGTTTTAGTCTGAAATCGAGCCATGCCGGCTATGTGTATTTGTTGATGGTTGGTTCTGATGGAAAAACTTTCGATTTGTTATTTCCGAATAAACTGGATGCTAATAATCGGATCAAGGCCGGAGAGACCCGAAAATTTCCGCTTCCCAGTTGGGAGTTATTAGCGCAGGGTCCAGAGGGGACAGACCACCTTTTGGCCATAGTGGCGGATGCTCCCCGTGATCTGTCTAATTTTCCGCTGGCGAATGCCGGTCCATTTTCGGAGGTATCTGTCACTGCCGAGGGACAACGTGACATCCAGTTGGTTAGTTCTTCCACCACGCAAGCGGCCATGGCAGAATGCCTGGAAGCGCGCAAACGAAATCTGGTCGCGCAACCGGTTTGTTCGGATGCCTATGGGGCGGCGTTGATTACGGTGGAAGAAGTAAAATAATGGAGGACTTGCACTTTTTATGGCAAGGAAGAACGGTATTGACTGTGGCGTTGCTATCTACTACACCGCGTTAAACTCTTATATGCCTGACTGGATAACCCATATGGCAGACGTTCGACCGGGAGGCCATTATCTAATTGCTAACCCGATGCAGGCAAGTATGCTGGCAGAACTGCCGCCATTCCCTGCTTCGGTGCGCGTCGGGACTGATGGCGGACTGCTGAGCCATTTAAATGTATGGGAAAATCTGATTTTGCCGCTGCAGTATCATGCAATGGATATCCGGCACATCGAGGTGGACGCGAAATTGTTATTTGAACTTTGCGGAGAGGATCTAGATCAGCTGATGCAGCAATACCCGGATGATCTGTCGCTTTATGAAAAGCGTCTGACGGGCTTTATTCGAGCCTTGTTATTGGAGCCGGAAATTCTGATACTGGACAATATTCTTGAAAGGTTAACCCAAAGGGATAAAGATAAAGTAGTGCTCTGGGAAAAGGTGTTTCATCTGCGCTATCCGTTCAGGATTTTATTATCACTGGTGCAGGATGAGGCAAACCCATCCGGGATGGAGTAGTCCTGTGAACGTGGATATCTTTGCAGAATCTGTCTCTCAGCGACGCCGCAGGCTGGCCTGGTTTGTCGGCGGAGCTGCATTGATCGTGTTGGGTGCTACGCTCTATCTGTCGGTGCAGAAAGATTGGTTCATGCGCACTACTACACTGCATGTGCGTGTGGATAGTGCTAAGGGCATGGTCTCAGGCATGTCGGTCAAGCTAAACGGATTCAGAATTGGTACTTTGGCCAAACTTACCATGGATATTGATGGACGGGTGAGTATGGTGCTGGAGGTTAATGAAGAGTATAGACATCTCATTCACAAGGATGCCAAGGCGCGTCTGGTCAAGGAAGATTTGATCGGGGAGGGAGTGATTGATTTGTTGCCTGGTTTAGAGACGGTAGCAATAGTGGAAAATAATGCATTGATTGGATTTGAGCGCGCGCGTGATGTGAGTGATGAACTGAGCAAACTGGCTATTCAACTGGAACCGATATTGCGGGATGTCAAAAATATTACCGCCTATATAGATCATTCAGACGGAGAAATCAAAAGCACGCTGCGCGAGTTAAAGCGCGCTAGCCTGGCACTCGCCGATACTACTGAGACTGCAAGGGAAATTAGCCAGCGCAACCAACCCCGGATCGACTCTGTGTTGGACAGTGTGGCGCGATCGCTGAATACCTTGGATAAGTCCTTGCCCGGTCTGGTCGGGAAACTGGATAGTAGTTTGCAACAGGTGGAAGCCGTGACGCTAGATGCCAAAGTGATCAGCGCCGATTTAAAAGTCATCAGTGCCGGACTTAGCACCGATATCCCACCTGCGGTTAGTGCAGGACGCGATGCGCTGCAGGATACCCGCGCGATGGTACATGCCGTCAAGGAAAGTTGGCCAGTCAGTAATATGCTGGCGAAACCAGTAGAGCATTCCCTTCCACTGGATAGTTATGTACCGCATTAAGGCTTTGATATTACTGCTAGTCCTGTCAGGATGCGCGACTCAACCGGAAAAGCAAAGCCTAAGGCATACCCAGGCAAATGAGTCCGCCCTGCAGGGAGAAAATGCCTATTTGGGCGGGCAGTTGAAACAAGCGCTGCATTATTACCAAATAGCGCTACAGCAGAATAGTGCCATCGAGAATTACCCGGGGATGGCAGCCAATTTATTGAGTCTGGCTCAGGTGTATCTAGAACTGGGAGAATATGTAAAGGTCGATAGCAGCTTGCAAACGCTATTGACCAATCCGAATTATGCTTATCAGTGGAAGGTTGAGGCGGCCGCGCGTGCGGCGCAACTGGCACTGTTATCTCAGCAGACCGCAAAGGCGGATGCACTGCTGCTACAAGCTCAGTCATGGTGTGATCATTGCCCGCAGGCTGCCGCGATCCTGAACCTGCAAGCTGAAGTCTCTTACGCACGTTTGGATTTTGCCAGGAGCGTCACTTTGCTGCAATTAGCAGTGACCAAAGCAGAGCGGGAGCCGGTTGAACTGGCTAATGCATGGCGTTTGCAGGCAAGGATAAAGCTGGCTATGGCCGACGCGGCAACTGCGGCAACCTTGCTGGAACAGGCATTGTCGCTGGACAAGCAATTGGGAATACCGAAAAAAATCGCCGCAGATCTGAGTCTGTTGGCGGAGGTCAAGGAAAAGCTTGGCTTGCCGGAAGAAGCCGCCGCCTTGCGTGTTCGTGTGCAAGCACTTTTGCTCGCGTCTGGTGTGAAATTGCCGTGAAATTCACCGAACGACTGCCACGCGTTTACCCTTTGATCGGATTTTTGCTGATCGTCGCGACTGGCTTGGTGCTTTATGTTTACCAAACATGGAATCCGCTGGAACTGTTGGTTTTGGATCGCCAGTTCACGCTGTTGCGCCTGCATCCGCAACCGGTACAAAACGATGTGCTGGTGGTCGGGATCGACGAAGCCGCCTTCAAGGCATTCCCTGAACCCTTCGCGCTATGGCATACGCATCTCGGCAAGTTTTTTCAGGCGATGGCACTGGCGAGACCATCAGCACTGGGACTGGATATCGTGCTGCCTGAGCATTCTTATCAGTTTTTGGTTCCCGGTTACGATCAGGCTTTGCTGGAGGGGATACTGGCGTTACGCGGCAAGGTGCCGCTGGCTTTAAGTCAGTCACTGGATGATCAGGGGCAGCTGCGCATGATATTTCCACCTTTTGTTTCAATCGCAGGGCGGGATGCGCTGGCCACTCCGCTGGTTTGTATGGATCGCGATGGGGTGCCGCGTCGTCTGGACGGCAAGGAATGTGCGAACCAGACCAGAGGCATGTTGAGTCTGTCGGAGAGCATGTCGGCAAAGTTAGGCATCACCCATGCGTGGCATGGCATGATCGATTATTCCCTGGGTTCTGCATTTCAATATATTCCTTTTGCTCAGGTACTGGACTTGTTTGCAAAAGGCAACAGTGCGGAACTTGTGCGGTTATTTCAGAATAAGCCGGTCGTGCTGGGTGTGATCCTGCCTTTCACCGACCGCTTGCCACTGCCTGTTCCACTTGCCGCCTGGGAGCCTGAAAATCGCCGATTGCCCGGCGTTTTGATTCATGCCCAGTCCTTGCGGGCGATGCTTAACCGTGGTCCGATTCGCCTTCTACCTCAATCGCTGCTGCTACTCTTCACTTTGCTGCCAGCCTTGTTCTGGTGGGGTCGAAGCACCTGGACAAAGCTGCTATTGCTGGCATTTTTTATCGCCGGATTCATCGCCTTGAGTACCCTGCGTTTATGGCAGGGGCAGTATCTGCCACCGGTTGGATCTATCATTGTGGCCTGTCTGGGCTTTGTCGGGCGAACTGGCTTTGATTCGCTAAGGCAATATCGCGAGAAGAAATTCTTGACTCAGGCCTTTGGCGGTCATGTCAGCCCGGTGATACTGAAGGAAATTCTCGCCGGAAAAGCGGGGAAAGTGGCCGGGGGGCGGCAGCGGGTTTGCGTGCTGTACGCCGAGATACAAGGATTTTCAGAACGCCTGGAGCAGTCTGAACTGGAGTCGATCATCGAGTTGCTCAATGGCTATTTCGATTTGATGAGTGTGGTGATTCACAAGCACGGTGGGGTGGTGGATAAATTTATCGGCGCTGGTCTCATTGCATTTTTTGGTGCACCGCAAGCAATGGCACAGACGGAGCGGAAGGCATTGGAAGCCGCTCAGGAAATGTTACTGCGTTTGCATGAATATAACGCTAGCTTGAAATTGCGTTCCCTGGAGCCTATCGTCATCGGGATCGGGATTCATTCGGGAGAGGTGTTTTTGGGCTATATTGGTTCTGAGGCTCGCCATCAATATACGGCGATCGGTGATACAGTCAACGCGGTGGCTGGACTGGAAAGCGTGTGCGGGGAAATGGGCTATCCCATTGTCTTTTCCACTGCGGTATTGGAGGGCGTAGACGGTGCTGCGGAGCCGGTAGACTTGGGGTTGCACAGGGTACCCGGTAATCCTGCGCTGCATCTGCATGGTTGGCGTCCTGCCATTCTGGACAGGTTGAGTTGATTTTCCCTGTTATAGTTGAAAATTTCGCCCTTAGGCTTTCCCGTGAGCAGGCGAGGGATAAAATATTTGTGATGAAAGCATCTTGATGAACTGCCTGACCCGCAAAATCCTGTTGATGGCAGCCCTTGTGGCGCTGCTGAATCATGCGATGGCCTTGGCTGATCCGGCTAAATTGGATGCGAAATTACGCTTTGCCGCAGAAAATAGTGCCACCAGTAGCTTACGTCATTCGCAGTCCCTGTCTACCAGCACCAGCCCTTTGCTGGAGGCAACTGTTCGTTTTACCGGTAACGGACTGGATGAGTTGCGTGCCAGAGGCGTTTTGGTTCGATCGATACTGGGTGATGTCGCCAGCGTGAGCATTCCCCCAAGCAGGTTGACGGAAGTGGCTGCACTGAGTCAGGTGTTGCGGTTGGAATCGGCTAAGCGACCCGTTATCAGGTTGGATCAGAGCGTACCTGCAACCCATGCCCAACTGTTACGCAGCGGTGTGAATCCTGCCAACTGGATTGGCGGGACTGGTCAGGGGGTATTGGTCGGCATTATCGATACCGGTCTGGATGCAAGCCACCCGGACTTTCGTAATCCGGATGGAACTAGCAGGGTAGCTTATTTCTGGAATCAGCGCGATGATGCCATAGGTACGCCGCCACAGACAGCCGATGGCACTCCTTTGTATGGGGCGGAATGTGATGCAGCGATGATTTTTCTGGCTCTGAGGGGCAATAAAAATGGTTGCAAGGTGCCTGACAATTATGGACATGGTACTCATGTCGCGGGTATCGCGGCCGGCAACGGACAGGCCACCGGCAATGGCCAGCCTTTTTACCGTTATGTCGGCATGGCGCCCGAGGCCAACCTGATCATCGTCAATGCACTGGACGATGGGGTCAGCAAGGAAAGCGCGGTGATCGACGCACTCGCTTACCTGGTCAACAAGGCCAGGATACTGAATCAGCCGATGGTCATCAATCTCAGTTTTGGCTCCTATTTCGGTGCGCGTGACGGCACCTCGCTGCTCGAACGTGCGCTCGACAATGCCTCCGGGCCCGGCATCATCATTGCGGCCGCCGTCGGCAACCAGGGTAATGCCCCGATACGGGCGAGTGCTAACATCGAACTCAATCAAACCCTGAATATCGGCTTCAACATGCCTAACTGGCAAATAACTCAACAGCTTGAAGGTTGGTATGACGGGGCTAATTTATATGATGTAGCCCTGAGTTGTGGAAACTTCAGTACCCCGTTAATCGCTGCAGGCAGTAGTTACGCAAGCGACACACCCTGCGGTTGGATAGCGGTCACCTCCACCGGGATTAACCCGGCAAATGGTGACCGGCAGATACTGATTAATCTGGGCAATGGTGCAGCCTATCTTTATGCGGGTGCCTGGACGCTCAAGCTGACCGCGAGGCAAATCGGTGGCAGTCCTTATTTCAGCTTTATCTCGGGCGAAACTGCTCACGACATCAATTTCACCAGTTATACCGAAACCCCTTATACCAGCCAGATTATCACCGATACCGCCAGTGCGCGTCGCGTGATCGGCGTTGCCGCTTATACGAACAGAACCAGTTGGAATTCCAGGAATGGCCTTACTACGTTAAACGACAGCGGTCCGGTCGGTGAGCTATGCAATTTCAGCAGTCGCGGTCCGCGCCGTATGTGCAGCAATGCCAGCCTCTGCCCCCCCGTTATGAAGCCGGAAATCACCGCACCCGGTGCCTATGTGATTTCCGCGTACACCAGCGCGGGTGTCTGGATTAAACCACTCAATATGATCGAGGCGGATGGCGTGCATGTCGCCAATAGCGGCACCAGCATGGCTAGCCCGCATGTAGCCGGAATGATTGCGCTGCTGCTACAAGCCAACCCGCAACTGACACCGGAACAGGTAAAACGAATCCTGGCGATAACGGCGCAAACCAATGTGACTTCGAAACCGTTGCCCAGCTATAACGGGGCGGATTTGCCACTGCAACCGAACTATGACTGGGGCTACGGAATACTCGATGGCGCGGCTGCTTTCCGGGAAATGGCAGGCTTTTCCGTGAACAGTGGCTGGAGTCTGCTCGGCAATGCCCTGTCTGTCCCGCTAAGCGTGAGCAGTCTGGTCGGAAACAGCAGCAACAGTATTGCGGGAGTCACGGGTTATGTCAATTCGCTCTGGACCTGGAATACCCTGGGTAGCAACTGGTCGTTCTATACCCCACAAATGGATACCGGACAGCTTTCGGCCTATGCTGCCAGCAAGGGCTATACGGTTTTAAGCAGTATTCAACCGGGCGAGGGTTTCTGGATTAATAGCAGCCAACCGCTGCTGTTACCGGTAAAGGGTGGCGCTGCCTTCAACCTGCCGGTCAATAATCTGGCTAACGGCTGGAATCTGTTAGTAACCGGTAGTGAAATCACCCCGTCAATCTTGAATAATACAATGGGAGACCCGGCATTGGATAATTTCAAAACACTCTGGGTCTGGGATAACCCGAGCATGCGTTGGTATTTTTATGCGCCGGATTTGGATCGTAATCAAGGGTTAACCAGTTATGTGGCAAGCAAGGGCTATCTGGATTTTACGGCAGAAAACCGGAAATTGGGGCTGGGAATCGGCTTCTGGCTCAATCACTGAGACGGCGAGCGCTTAGCAAACAGGGGGATTCCAATTACATGGCCGGTGGCACAAAGGCCGCATCCTTGACGGTGCTAACCGCTGCATTTTCCAGCTTCTTCTGGGTCTTGGTCAGTTCAATCTGCATCTGCTGCTGTTCTTTTTCAAGGTGCGCCATTTGTGATTTATAGCGATCCAGTTCATCCTTTTGCCGGTCATATTCGGTCAGGCGATTTTGTAATACCAGCAGTTCTTTTCTGGCTTGATCGCTGCCCTGTTTTTCCGCTCGCTCCAGGTCTCGCCTGGCTTCAAGCAAGTCTTTCTCGCGGGCTTCAAGCTGCTGCGCCTTGTGCGCTAGTTCGTTACGTTCTTTTTGCAGTCTTTCCTGGGCATCTTTATCAACATGCGGTGCATTGTGTTGCTCATTCAGCTGTTCCTGCAAGCTGGTCATGCGGTCTTTCATCTCAGTCAGTGCTTGCTGACGTTTTTCCAGTTCGTTGCGCATCTGTCGTACCGATTCTTCTTTTTGGCGATTATCGCTTTCAAGTTGCACCAATTTTTGTTTGTAGCTGTCCAGTTCGCCCTTTTGTCGATCATATTCGACCAGACGCTTTTGCAATGCGGCAAGTTCCAGTTGCGCCTGTACGCTACCTTTTTGACTCTGTTGCAATTCAGCATTACTGTTAACCAGGCGATCTCGTTCCTGGCGCAACAATTCCAGTTCGCTATCGCCCACCTTGCGGGATTCCTGTTGAACAATCTTCCGTTCCAGCATGGCGATGCGCTCGCGTGCCAGAGCCATATCTTTTTCATTCTGTGTAAATTCGGCTTGCTGATTCCGCATACGTTCCAGTTCGGTTTTGACGCGCTTGAGTTCCTGTTCCTGCGCTTGCAGATAAGTGGTCTTGGCGATTAATTCATCCCGTTGCTGACTGAGTGTGTTTAACTCAGTCTGCGACAGGTTTTGAGATTGTTGCTGTGAATCAAACTGCTCCTTCATGACCGTCATGCGTGCCTTGAACTGCTGCAACTCGGTTTCGCGTTTCGACAGCTCACTTTGCAAAAGCTGGGTATTATTTTCAATTTCCTGTTTGGCTTTGACTACATTCGCATAATCGTCCTCGCTGATGCGAGTGCCACAACCGACAAAGCAGAACTCACCGGTAAACGAAAGATTCATCCAGGGAACCTGCTCCATACCGGAGGCCATTGATTCAGTGCGCACGCCACTAATCACACGTTTGAACATTTCTTCGATGGTAATCCCGGTAGTGGGCATATGCTGTAATAAATGCGAGGTGAATACGCCGTGTTCGCCATTACCATCCAATGCCGGTTTGCCCGGTGAAGTTGGGAAAATGATGATACTGCCCGATGGAATGCCGGCGGGAATGGCTAACCCTGAACCTGCTGACATCGAGCGTAGGCTTTTGAATGGATTATCCCGACAGGCATCCAGGATGATGATACTCAGGCGGGGTTTGGCTGCGGCCAGTTCATCAAATACAAAATTGACTCGTACCGCTTCATCTTCGACGTAGGCCTTGCTACGGATATTCGCTTCAGTAGGCACCAGATAATTTTCGCCCTCCAATTCAAGCCCATGACCCGCATAATAGAACAGCGCCACATCTGTAGGGGAAATTTTACGGGTAAAGTCGCTGACGGCTTCCTTGAAGGAACCTCTTTGCTGCAAATTTTCACGACAATCCACCTCAAAGCGCAAGGAACTTAACAATTTGCAAACAGAGCGGGCATCATTGACCGGATTGGCGAGCGGTGCGGTGTTACGGTAAGTAGAATTGCCGATCACCAGTGCATAGCGTTTACCCACTTCAGGATTATTGACGGGCGGTTCAACCTTGACGGCTTTAACTGTAGTGGTCGACTTACTGACTTTAAGGGCTTTTGGGTCGTTGGTCTGCGTAATACCCAATTGGCAAAACAGCAACAGCAGTCCTGAAAAGATTAGCTTTATCAGTTTCATGTTGCCAGATGCCCGGGAAAGAGGATTCGCTTGACGTGAAACTCGCGCATCGCTGGTTTGCGCCCCCGGTCGGTTGAGCGCAATATCCCGGCTGAAACTGGCGTGGCGGGTTTCATCATCAAAATGGCAAAGTTGGCCTGTTAGAAAGTCACGCTCAAGCCCAAGGCCAAGCCTTCGGTATTGTCACGCAACTGCGTTGAACGGGACAGAGCTGGATTGGAACCGGTAATTCCCACAGCAAAGTTTTTGGTAGCCAGCGTCTGATTACGGTATCCCAGCGTCGCAGTCAAGGCCTTCGCTGAAGGAATGGTCGCCTTGATATCAAACGAATAAGCGATGCCGATTTCGCCCAGGTAATAATCGGCATCCAATCCATTGTGTCCGGTATTGTCGGTGAATCCAACAGGAAATTTTGCTTTCAACGCGCCATAACCAAAATTGCCGTAAAGGCTATAGCCTTTAGTTAAGGGAGCAGAGGCTGCTGCGCCGATAATCGGTCCGGAATACTTGTAGTTCTTCCCAGTAAAATCCTGCTTCACCTCTTTATAACCCAGCGTCACCGCCAGCGTAGGCAGCACATAGTAGCCAAAATGCATATCTGTTTCTTCGCGTTTTGCTGTAGAAGGCGTGCCATTCGATCCAGTAAATCCGTAATTCTGTTTGGTAAAGTAGCTACCGGTAAATAAAAAATCCTGATAACGAATGGCGAGCGACGGGATTATGGCTGATTGATTACCGCTGGTAAAATTTTCAGTAGAACCGGGTATGTCGACCACGCCAGCCTGGTATGTCGGCCCATAGTAGTCCATTTATTGTTCCATACCTTGGCACCCAGCGTAACGTAGACCTCATCACCCACTGCCGACGCAGGATTGGAAACAGCACAGGCCAGCAAGACAACTGCGGAGAGATTCGTCAATTTATAGTTCAGTTTCATCATTATTCCCTATCTACCATAAAAAAATTCAATATATCACAATTTTATGATTAGTTGATCAAAATACAGCTCATATAGCGCGTAAATGCAGTGAATTGCGCTGGAGGCGGGCGGTATGGAATGAGATTTTATTACTCATTCAAATTTCCCCAGTTTCTAAGCCAGTCTTTGGCTGCCGAGTTCTCTC
>CAIRBC010000280.1 GCA_903876685.1 uncultured Nitrosomonadales bacterium
ACCCTACGAAATGGAGGTTCATGGGTAGGGATGGGGTGATAACCAGCCACTTGCTTGCTGTCTTTTGGCAACCTAGTGGAGTGGCTAGTGGGTTCATCAGGGAAACGGGCATGATGGGTTTCATCATCAGGGGTGGCAATTTGCCATGCCCGTTAGCTTGAAAAATTCAGCTTAGCGGATTGCCATAAATTTGGTACGGATTGTTGACGCGAACCTTGTTGGTTAAGCTTATGGGTGGCTCGAAAGTTTAGGGGATAAAATTCATTTTTCAAAAGTTTTCAGGATGATTTTCAGGTAAATATTTTTTTGTAAATAAATGTTGCAAAAGTTTTAGAAGTTATTTATATTCAAACTGCGACTGAGTAATGTTGCGATTTATCTAGCGTTGCAATTTTTGTAATAGCCCAATAAATATAACCCGCATCGACCTTGGTTCGTCAGCGGATAATCCAGGGAGATAACCATGCGTTTAATTAAAAACATTCTGCTGTCAGTTTGTGCAGCAGGCATTCTTGCAGGTTGCGGAGGGGGCGGCAGTACAGGTGCCTCAGTCGACAGTTCTGGCACGCGGGGTTCATTGATACAAAATCCACCGTTACGCGTTGCTTCACTTAACGCTGCAGACCTTACCGCACAACTGAACAGCACAGCCAGCGGTGCGCAACTGGTCGCTCTAGCTGGAACGCCAGCCTGCGGCATTGATTACCACTATATCCAGTACGCCACCGTCGGCGGGAACGCAACCACCCCGGAACAGACCACTGCCACCGGTGTGTTGATGATACCGACCGGTGCAGCGCCGCAGTGAAGTGGCCCTAGACCCATCGTGCTGTATGCGCATGGCACTTCCACGGTGAAATCCTACAACCTCGCCGCCGTCGCCGATCCGAACAACGATGCCTATTCTGAAAGTGGCTTGATTGCAGCCATGTTCGCAGCGCAAGGGTATATCGTGGTAGCGCCGAATTATGCCGGTTATGATACTTCGCCTCTGCCTTACCATCCGTACCTGAATGCGGATCAGCAGTCCAAGGATATGATTGATGCGCTGAAGGCTGCGCGTTCTGCACTGGGGCATGTAATGGCCTCAAGCACTACTGACAACGGCAAGTTGTTCCTTGCCGGTTATTCGCAAGGCGGACATGTGGCGATGGCAACCCATAAAGCAATGCAGGCTCTTTACAATGGAGGGCTTGGTGATTTAACCATGAAGGTCACCGCTGCAGCGCCAATGTCAGGACCCTATGCGATGGCAGCCTTTGGCGATGCTATCTTTTTTGGAAATGTCAACCTTGGTTCCATCGAATTCACGCCTCTGTTGACTTCGAGCTACCAGAAGGCGTATGGCAATATTTACAGTTCGACAACCGATATTTTTACAGCTACCTATGCAACAGGAATCGACACCTTGATGCCTAGTCTGCCGTTTTTGACACTGGTCAGCAATGGCAAGCTTCCGTTGACGGCGCTGTTCAACAGTACCGCACCGGTTACTGGCAACGGGCCGCTGGATGCGCTGTTTGCAACGATTACTCCGCCGACCACCCCTGCAGCTATGGCGCCCCTTTTTGCACTTGGTTTTGACCCGACTCACTACCTGGTTAGCAATGCTTATCGGGCTGCCTATGTCGCGGATGCTGCTGGCCATCCAGACGGTGCAGTACCGACCGTCATTAATGGTATGCCGGCGGCTGCCCCGGCAAATACTTTGCGCCAGGCGTTCAAGACTAACGACCTGCGCGGTTTCAGCCCGGCTGCACCCGTGCTGTTTTGCGGCGGTAACAGTGATCCGACGGTATATTATTCAGTTAATACTGGCACAGTGGCAACCCTTTTGGCGGCAAGTCCCTATGTCAGCACGATCGACGTGGACGCAGCAGGAACTACACATTACGGCAGTGCTCTTTCGCTACCTCTCGCAGGACTTCAGTCAGCGCTCCAGACGGGTTTCGCTACCGCACAGACGGCTGTCTTTACTGCGGCAGGCGGCGGTGCCGCAGGACAAAATGCGGTTGTTCAAGCCTACCACGGCACGCTGGTTCCGCCGTTCTGCACCAAGGCCGCTCAGCAGTTTTTCAGCAATTTCTAATCGTAATCAAGGAGACCTCAAATGAAAACGATCACAAAAATCTCTTTGTTCACTATGACGGCATTGCTGAGTAGCGTCACGGCGCAGGCAGAGAATGATAATACGGTTCGGGTGGGTGCTTATTTTGTACATTATGACGCAAAGGCAACGGATTTGACCGGAACCGGGATAGGCGCTGTTCCAGCGGGCGTTAACATGAAAGTGAATAATGTTGATACCCCTTATTTTGCCTATGTCCGGCGCTTGACATCGAATTTTGACCTCGAATTTGCCTTTGGAATCCCGCCTAAAACCACCATGACAGGCACAGGTCCGGCAAAACTTGGATCTGTCCCTTATGCGGGTCAGGTAGTAGCCACCTCACGCTGGTTCTCTCCGACCGTGCTTCTTAATTACAACTTTCTTGAAGAATCCTCGAAATTTCGTCCCTATGTAGGTCTGGGTGCAAATTTTACGCGCTTTACTGATAACACTGCGACGCCAGCAGGGCAAGCAGCGCTGGGGGGTCCTACTTCTGCCAGTTTGAAGAATTCGTTAGGTTGGGCGGCGACCACCGGTATCAGCTACCGTTTGCAGGAACGCTGGAGCGTATATGCTTCCTATTCGATATCCCAAGTTAAAAGTGATCTGATTGCCAATACTTCTGGCGTGATCAGGACTAATTCAGTCGATTTCAGACCCTCTGCGGTCGTGTTGTCGGCAGGCTATTCCTTCTAGGAATATTGAATTGTAGATAGTAAATATTCGGTTAACCCAATGGTTAACTGAATATTTTTTTGTGTAATTAGAAATTGCGCTTCAAATGATGTGCGCGTAGGGCTTATAGTTCACTTTTAACATTTTTAGGCAGTCATGGCAGTCGAAACTGAACTTAAATTGCGTATTGCACCCTTGCAGCTTGCCAGACTGAAGCGTCATCGATTTCTCAAAACTTGTCAGCTAAGCTCACCTCATACACGCCGCCTGCATAATATTTATTTTGATACGCCGCAACTTCAATTGCAGCAAGCGAGAATGGCATTGCGACTGCGTCGTGATGGACGGCAATGGCTGCAAACCTTGAAAGGCGGCGGTATGGTCAAGGCAGGGTTGCATCAGCGCAATGAATGGGAGGTACCGGTAAAGCGCAAGGCGCTAGACTTCTCATCGCCCGAGACCGCCTCCTGGCTGATACGCCTGCCGCCACCCTTAACGCTGCAACCGGTTTTTGTTACCGATTTTATTCGCAATAGCCGCATGCTGGCTTGGCATGGTGCGCTGATCGAATTGAGCATGGATCAAGGCGAGGTGCGCATCGATGAGTGTAGTGTACCCATTTGTGAGCTGGAACTGGAGTTGAAATCCGGGGAGCCGCAGCAACTGTATGAACTGGCACTGGCACTGCTTGAGGTCGTGCCGTTTGCACTGGAGTCGGTCAGCAAGGCCGAACTGGGTTATCGGTTGTTAGCGGGCGATCAGGGAGATCCGGTCAAGGAGGAAATACTGTCACCGGCTCAGACAGACATGCTGGCTCGAGTGTTGCGGGAGCAGATTTCGTCATGCAAGTCGCATTTTTAGGGTAATGGCACCTTGACCGCTGCTGATACGAGCTAACGGACATGGCAATGATGCCACCCCTTGTAATGAAACCGCCATGTCCGTTTCCCTCTCCCCATCCCTCTCCCGCAAGCGGGTGAGGGAGAGTACGATCCCTACGCGTGTTTCACGTTAAACAGCGATTCCTTTCACTCACCAAATAATTCAGCCCACAGTTGCTGGCTGGCACTGGTGTCGATTTCCTGGTGCGAGGTGCGTGCCGGTAGCTGTGTATTCAATCGGATGCGATGTTGCGCCTGGCGCAACTGACGGTAGAGCGTGCGGTTTTGTTCGGCTAACCGGGCTGGAATCAGGCCGAGTTCTCCAGCCAGTTTAAGCAACGCCAGGTTGCCGACATCGGCAGAAAGTTTGGGGTATCGATGTGCATGAGCCAGTACTAGGTATTGCACCATGAATTCGATGTCTACCATGCCACCGCTGTCATGCTTGACATCGAAAAGCGAGCTGTGATTTGGGTGCCCCTCATGGATTTTTTTTCGCATCTCGAACACCTCGCGGCGCAACACCGTCAGGTCGCGTGGCTGGCAAAGCACTTCTTTGCGGATAGCTTCAAAGGCTGCACCCACTTTTTTGTCGCCTGCACTATAGCGTGCGCGCGTTAACGCCTGATGTTCCCATACCCAAGCCTGTTTTTGCTGATATTCGGCAAAGGCTGCTACCGTGCTGACCAGCAGGCCGCTCGCGCCATTTGGTCTGAGGCGCAAATCGGTTTCATACAAGCGACCTGACGCGGTGTAGCTCGAAAGCATGGTATTGATGCGTTGCCCGAGTCTGGCGTAGTTTTCCTGAGCATCCGGATGGTCATCGTCGTAAAGAAATATCATGTCCAGATCAGAGGCGTAGCTCAGTTCTTTACCACCTAGTTTGCCATAGGCGACAATGGCAAAGGCAGGATCCTCGCGATGTCTTTTACGCACGGTAGTCCAGCTTAATTTCAACACCTGATCTAGCAGTAGATCGGCCAGATTGCTCAAGTGATCACTGAGTTTTTCCAATGGCAACTGCCCTTGCAAATCCATTGCCAGTAGATGGAAGGTTTGCTCCTGTTGTGCCAGGTGGAGAACATCCAGTTGCCGTTCAATATCCTGGGCGCAATCATCCAGACGTTTTTGCAGTTTGTTCGTCAGTTGTTCCCAGAGTGGCGGTTGATAAACTTCCCGTGCATCCAGCAATTCGTCCAGCAGTGCCGGATGCTGGGTCATGTATTCGCCAGCCCAGCTGCTGGCGGAAATCATGTCGGTCAGGCGCTGTAAGGCCAGTGGATATTCGGCCAGAAAGGCAAGATAGGAAGCCCTGCGACTGATGGCTTCCAGTAGTCCAATCAACCGCGACAGCGTTTCGTCGGGATTGGCTTGTTGTGCGCAGCAAATGATAAATTGCGGTATCAGTTTATCCATCCGCTGCTTGCTTGACTCGGGAAGGTGCCGGTAACGGTTGCCGGTTTGAAATTGCATCAGCAGCTGTACACTGACCTGCTGATATCCTAGTTGTTCCAGACGGGTTTGCAATTGTTCTGCATCAAGGCCCTCATGCCAGAATTGGGTATCGTATTGCTCTTTTTGTTCGCCGAATAGTTGCTCGAATTGCTGATTGACCAGTTTTCGATGGTGGTTTACCACTTCCAGCAACGCGGCATAATTCTCATAGCCCATTGAAAAAGCGATTATTTCCTGGTCTTCAGTTTTCTCAGGGAGTTGCTGCGTCTGCTGATCGTCGAGATATTGTAATCGATGTTCCAGATTACGCAAGAACACATAAGCGTCATCCAGATGGTGAACCGTTGCTGCAGAAAGTTGCTGGCTGAGTAGTTGCAGCACTTGTTGGGTGGGGCGGATACGCAGTTCAGCCTCAGGCCCGCCGCGTATCAACTGGAATACCTGTGCGGTAAATTCGATTTCGCGTATTCCGCCGTGCCCCAGTTTGATGTTGTTACGCATATCGCGGCGTTGCACTTCCAGACGGATTTGTGCATGCAGCTTGCGCATCGAATCGATCGCGCCAAAGTCGAGATATTTGCGAAATATGAACGGTTGCGCCAATTGCATCAGTTCAGTAATTTGTGCGCGATATAGTTCTGAATCCGGCGAGATCACACGGGCTTTTATCCACGCATAGCGTTCCCATTCACGCCCTTGAGTAAGCAGGTATTCTTCCAGTGCGGCAAAGCTCATCACCAGTGGTCCGCTTTCGCCGTAGGGGCGCAAGCGCATATCCACGCGGAACACATAACCATCGCCGGTAGGTTCGTTGATCAGGCTGATCAGGCGGCGACCCAGTCGGGTGAAAAACTCATGGTTGCTAAGTTTGCGTGCGCCGTCTGTTTCGCCATCTTCGGGATAGACAAAAATCAGGTCGATGTCTGAAGAAACATTCAATTCTCCGCCCCCTAGTTTGCCCATGCCGATGATCAGCAGGGTTTGAGCGCCGGAGACGCCTTGCGGGATGCCGAATTGCGCCTGCATCGCCTGCATCAGGCAGGACTGTGCGTGTCTTGCACACACCTCGGCAAGCGTGGTCATGGTCTGCATCACTTCTGGCAGAGTGGCCAGTCCATTGAGATCGCGCAGGATTATCTTGACCATCACTCGCTTGCGTAAGAGGCGCACCGCATGCGCCAAGCAGGCTTCATCACTGCCAGGTGGTGCAGCTTCGGTCAAGTAGGCTTCCATTTCCTCGCGACTATAATTGCTCTGGAAATTTTGTTGCAACCAGCAAAGTAGCGGTGTATCCGTATCCAGTAAGTGTCTGGCATAGCGGCTGCAATGCTGTGTTTTTTTTAGCAAGTCCGTAAATTGGCTAATGGATTCGGTATTCATGGGGGGCGCTTCAAGTTAGAATGCGCAATTATAAAGCAGTCGTTGGTTGCTAACCATCGGCAACTAATCACGGAAACCATGCTGAGATACCTACCCACCCGTTTGCTCTGGCACAGCTTCAATACACTGACCCGCTGGTTTATCGCCGCGTCGGGTGGGATTGCTTTGCTGCTGCTGCTGCTGATACTCATCTTGCGTTTCTTGTTGTTACCAAATATAGAACTGCAGCATGAGCGTATCGCAGCCTCGCTGGCGGTTGCCATCGGCAGTCCGGTCACCATCGGCAGGATTGAGGGTGACTGGCTTTGGTTGCAGCCCCGCTTGAGTCTTGTGGATGTACATATACTCAATGAGCAGAGGCAATCCGCACTGGTTTTACCGCGTATTGAAGGCATCCTGTCATGGAGTACCCTGTTTGCGGCAGAGTTGCGCCTTGCCAGTCTGGAAATTGACAGGCCGGAATTATTGGTGCTTCGCGATGCCACGGGTAAGGTATTTATCGGTGGAGTGATGTTTTCCAGGCAAGGTGAAGATAACGATCTGTCCGACTGGCTGTTACATCAGTCGCGCATGGTGGTCAAGGATGCCTTGATCGTCTGGATCGACCAGCAGCGCGATGCGCAGCCACTGGTATTACAGCGCGTCAATCTGCGCATAGAAAATCTGTTTAGCCATCACCGTTTTGCTTTGCGTGCAGAACCTTCAGCAGCACTGGCTTCACCGTTGGATTTACGAGGTGATTTTTACGGGGCGAGTTTTGATGATTTGAGTGATTGGCACGGTCAACTTTATACACAACTGGAGCATACTGAGGTGCAGGCTTGGCGACCCTGGCTGACTTTTCCGGAAGCCTTCAGCAAAGGGGGCGGCGCGGTGCGTGCCTGGATTTCTATTGAGAAAGGCAAAATAAGCGGAGTTATTGCAGATTTGCGTTTGAGCGAGGTAGCGACCAGGCTGGCAAGTGATTTGCCGGAAATGAAATTGCAGGATTTAAAGGGTCGTGCTTCCTGGAAGATCATACCGGGTGGCATGGAAGTTTATACCAAAGGTCTGACTTTGCATTTACAAAATGGTCTGATGCTGCAACCTGCCGATTTTTATTTTCGCAGTGCGCTCAGCAAACAGCTTAGCAGCAACGAAATACGCGCCAATCTGTTGCAATTGGAAAGCCTCGCGGGTCTTGCCAATTTCCTGCCATTGCCGCCTGATTTACGCGCCAAGCTGAATGTCTATGCTCCTAAAGGTCGGGTGACTGACCTGGATGTTCAATGGCAGGAAAAGGCACAGCAGTCGGCAGAGTTGAATATCCTGAACTATAAAATAAAAGGGAAATTTGAAAATATGGCGCTGCGCCAGGTGGGTTCTTTGCCGGGCATATCCGGATTATCGGTGGTGGTGGATGGCAATGAGCTTGCCGGTACACTAAAAATTGATTCCCGCCGTTTGGGGGTTGATGCGCCGGGGGTAATGCGCGAAGCGTTATTCTTTGCAACGGTTAGCGGACAGGCAAACTGGATGAAAAAAAATGATGAACTGCTGGTTACAGTGGAGAATGTTGCGGTTGCCAACGAGGATTTGGCTGGCAACTTGCATGGCAGCTATCAGACCAAGACCGGTACCCTGGGTTTGCTGGATCTTTCGGTCAGTCTGACACGCGGCGATATCAGACGGGCTGCGCGTTACACTCCGCTAATCGCGGTGGGCAAGGAAAGCAGTGACTGGCTGCAAGACGCGCTACTGGCAGGGCATACCGAAGACTTTTATTTGCGTATCAATGGCAATCTGAGCGATTTCCCGCTGGATAGTCGCGAGAAAGCATTGTTTGAAATTGGCGGTCATGCGCGGGATGTGGTGCTGGAATACGATAAAAGCTGGCCTCGCATCGAACATATTTCTGGAGAATTGCTGATACATGGCAATAAGTTGCAGGTGAAAGCGCCAGAAGGAACTTTACTGGGTGCGAAGCTGAAAAATGTACTGGTCACTTTGCCTGATATGATGAGCGCCGATTTGCCGCTGGACATAAAAGGGGAGGCGCTTGGGACTTCCAGCAGCTTCCTCAAGTTTATCCAGAAGAGCCCAGTCAGAGGCTATATAGACGGTTTTACGGACGATATGAGCGCCAGCGGCAACGGGCATCTGGATTTGTCTTTACATATTCCACTGCTGGGCGAAAAGCCAGTTATAGTGAATGGTTTACTACGCGTGCAGGATAACGATATCGATCTTGGGGAGGGGGCACCGATGTTGCGTAAGACCCGTGGCGAATTGGCTTTCACTGAATCCGGGTTAGAGGCTAATGGGGTGAGCGCGGAAATACTGGGAGGCGCGGCAAGCATCAATGTCAAAACGGCTGCGGGGGGCGCCATTCATGCGGTTGTGAAAGGACGCAGCAACCTGGAGGTGTTGAAGAAACTCAACCCGCATCCGCTGTTGAATTATCTGAATGGATCTACAACCTGGGATGCAGATATTTCCGTTACCAAAAAAGCGACCCAGATCAGCATCAATTCCAATCTGCAGGGTCTGGGCTCGAACCTTCCGCAGCCCTTGACCAAGCGGGCAGTTGATGCAATGCCGTTGCGTTTTGAAAAGAAAATAATTGACGATGAGCAGGATGTTTTGAAAATGCAATTAGGTAAGTTGTTCAGTGCGAGACTGGCACGTCACAACGAAAAAGGTGAGAGGGTCATCAAACGAGGAGCGATTTATTTCGGTGCTGATAACACCTGGCCGGAAACATCGCTCTCGGCGGCGCCCGAAGCAATGCGCAAGAGCGGCATCCGGGTTTCGGGCAGCTTGCCGGAGCTTTCGCTGGAAGGATGGAGCGAATTGCTGAATGGTACCGGTGGGGGGGATATTCCCTTTGCCAGTGCTGAGTTGTTGATTGCTAAAGTGCGCGGTTATGGCGCGCATTTTGACAATTTGCATATCGATGCGAGTCGGTTGGGCAATGGCCTGGTGATGCAATTATCCAGCAGCGCGTTGAATGGTGAGTTGGATTGGCAGCCAAAGGGAGAAGGAAAGTTGACAGCAAAGCTGCAAAATCTATATTGGAACACTGAGGCAGTTACTTCGAAATCGTTACCCCCCGTTAAACCAGCCACGCCCGGTAGTCTGCCCGCCTTGCAGATTTCCATTGAAAATTTTCAACTGGAGGGTAAATCAATCGGCCGAGTGGAAATGGTGGGGCATCCCGATGCCGGCGACTGGCGTTTGCGCAGGTTAAATATTGTCAATCCGGATGGAACCCTGACTGGCGACGGTCTTTGGCGTGGCGCGCAGACTCAGCTCAACCTGTTGCTGCAAATCAGCGACGCAGGGAAAGTGCTGGCACGTTCGGGTTATCCCAATACCGTGAAGGGGGGCAGCGGCAAGCTTTCGGCAAATCTGAGCTGGGCAGGCGGGCCTGGAGAATTCGGCTATGCAGGATTGGATGGTTCGCTAAAACTGGATACCAGCAAAGGGCAATTTCTTAAAATGGATCCAGGTATCGGCAAATTGCTCGGTATACTCAGCTTGCAGGCCTTGCCCAAGCGCATTACGCTGGATTTTACCGACGTATTCAGCGAAGGCTTTCAGTTTGATAATATCAACGGCAATGCAAGCATCAAAAAGGGGCTGATCGATACGCAGGATTTTCATATTGATGGCTCTGCCGCCAAAGTAACCATGAAAGGCAATATCGATTTGAACGGTGAAACCCAAAATCTGCGAGTAAGGATATTACCTACGCTGGGCGACAGCGTTTCCTTGCTAGGTGCCTTTGCCGCTGGACCGCTGGCGGGTATAGGCACGCTGCTCATCAACAAAGTATTAGGTAATCCGCTCGATAAATTGGCGTCATTTGAATACAATGTCAGCGGAACCTGGTCTGATCCCAAGGTGGTCAAGCTGGGTGCTACTTCTGTCAATGCCAAATAGAAGGTACACCATGTCGATTTCAAATCATGCAATACAAGTTTCTGCGTTTAAGGTAGCCGCGATCCAGATGGCTTCGGGACCCAATGTTGCGGGTAATCTGGATGAGGCTGGTCGCTTGATTGCCAAAGCTGCCGAGCAGGGCGCGCGGCTAGTGGTATTGCCGGAATTTTTTGCGATCATGGGTCTGCATGAACAGGACAAGCTAAAAGTGCGCGAACTTCCCGGGCAGGGGACGATACAGACTTTTTTGGGCGATACAGCGCGCCGACACAAAATCTGGCTGGTGGGGGGGTCTATTCCGCTGGTGGCCAGCACGCCCGACAAGGTGCTGAATAGCTGTCTGGTTTATGACGAGCAGGGCAAGCAGGTAGCGCGTTATGACAAGATACATTTGTTTAGTATGGAACTGGGCAACGAGCGCTATGCAGAGGCCAAAACGATTGAACCAGGCAAGCAGGTGGTGGTGGTGGATAGCCCGTTTGGGCGTATCGGCCTATCGGTCTGTTATGATCTGCGCTTTCCTGAATTGTACCGGGCGATGCAAGAAGTCGATATCATTGTGCTGCCCGCCGCTTTTACCGAAACTACCGGAAAAATGCACTGGGAAGTGCTGGTACGCGCACGTGCCGTAGAAAACCTGGCTTATGTGATAGCTGCCGCGCAAGGCGGTTATCATGTAAACGGACGCGAAACACACGGCAACAGCATGATTGTCGGCCCCTGGGGCAGCGTGCTGGACAGGTTGCCACGCGGTTCTGGCGTGGTGCTTGCAGAAATAAACCCTACCTATCAGGCGAGCATGCGTGCCAGTCTGCCCGCCTTAACCCACCGAATTCTATATTAATCGACCATGATAAATACCCAGCCTTATGACAGTTTGTTTGCCACCGCCCAGCAAGCCTTGCTGACACCGCATTCCCTGGACGGGAATAATATCCAGCAGGTGTTTGCCAGCATGCTGGCGCATCGTCTGGATTATGCCGATTTATATTTTCAATACAGCCGGGCTGAAAGTTGGTCACTGGAAGAAGGTATTGTTAAATCCGGCAGTTTTAACATCGATCAGGGCGTGGGAGTGCGTGCGGTTAGCGGTGAAAAAACCGCCTTCGCTTATTCCGATGACATCAGTCTGGATGCCTTACAAAGCGCTGCCAATGCTACCCGCGCCATCGCAAGGCTGGGCGGTGAACAAGTAGTGCCGGTGATCCGTCACGGCTCCAGACGCGATATTTATCTGCCGCAGGATCCGATCGCCAGCCTCAAGGATGCCGAAAAAGTGGCGCTGCTTGAGAAACTCGAAGGTTATGCGCGTGCGCTGGATACTCGTGTGGTGCAGGTGATGGCGGGCTTGGCTGGTGAATATGAAGTGGTGATGGTGGCTCGATCCGATGGACTGATGAATGCCGATATCCGCCCGTTAGTGCGCCTGTCGGTGCAGGTGATCATCGAAAGTAATGGGCGTCGCGAACAGGGTTCGGCGGGCGGGGGAGGGCGCTTCGATTATGCTTATTTTGACGAGGCGATGCTGCGTAAATATGCTGCCCTTGCGGTGCATCAGGCGGTGACCAATCTGGAGGCAGCGCCCGCACCGGCAGGAAATATGACGGTGGTGCTAGGCAATGGCTGGCCCGGTATATTGTTGCACGAAGCGATCGGTCACGGGTTGGAAGGCGACTTCAACCGCAAAGGCAGTTCGGCTTTTGCAGGGCGTGTCGGCGAACGCGTCGCCTCAGCGGGTGTCACCGTGGTGGACGACGGCACGCTGCCGATGCGTCGCGGTTCTTTGCAAATGGACGATGAGGGCAACCCTACCCAATGTACCACCTTGATCGAGAACGGCATACTCAAGGGTTATTTGCAGGATAGCCTGAATGCACGCCTGATGAAGGTGCCAGTGACCGGTAATGCCAGGCGTGAATCCTATGCGCATCTGCCGATGCCGCGCATGACCAATACCTATATGTTGAATGGCGAGATTGATCCTGCAGAAATCATCGCTTCGGTGAAACACGGCCTGTATGCAGTCAATTTTGGCGGCGGTCAGGTGGATATTACCAGCGGGAAATTTGTGTTCTCCACCGCCGAGGCTTATATGATTGAGGACGGCAAGATCACTCATCCGGTGAAGGGTGCGACGCTGATTGGCAATGGACCGGATGTATTGACGCGCATTTCCATGATCGGCAACGACATGGCACTGGATTCAGGGGTGGGTACCTGTGGCAAGGAAGGTCAGAGCGTGCCGGTGGGTGTCGGGCAGCCAACGGTCAGAATAGATGGGCTGACGGTGGGCGGGACGGCGTAGGCAGGGCGATTCAGTAGGGGAAAGAAAGACTGCAATATGAAATTTTTCCGTTGCTATTGGTTATTGCCGCTACTTTTTGCAGGCTGGGTTTCTGTAGCCTGGGGGCAGGAAAGTGTTCATGTTTTGCTGTTAAATTCTTACCACTTTGGTCTGGACTGGACCGATAATGAAACCGCTGGCGTCAGGGAAGTGCTGGAAAAAAGCGGTCGCCCCATCGAGTTGCATATCGAATTCATGGATAGCAAGCGACAGGTAGACGCAACCCACCTCAGCAACTTCCGTCAGTTGCTCGCTTACAAGTTTCGTAACACCCGCCTGGCAGCCATTCTAGTGACTGACAATGATGCCTTTAATTTTCTCAGGCAATATCACAACGAGCGGATGTTCGAAGGCGTGCCGGTCATTTTTGCGGGTATCAATTTTTTTCAGCAGGAAATGCTGAAGGGATTAAAGGGTTACACCGGCGTGGTAGAAACCTTTGAAGCGGGACAAACCGTCAGCCTGATGCAGCGCTTGCATCCGGCTGTCAAACGTATCGTGGTCGTCATTGATTCGACTGCAACGGGTCTGGCGATACGCAAGGATCTTGAGCCGATGCTGGTACCTTTTGCCGGTCAGATCAATTTCGAATTCTGGGATCAATTGTCCCTGGCACAAATGAGGGAACGTCTGCCTGCACTGGATCAGCATACCCTGATTTTACTGATGCCCTTTGCCATGGACAGTGCAGGCAATTACATCCGTTACGCTGAGCTGGCTGAAATGGTATCGCAGCTTTCGCCTGTCCCTGTCTATGGGACTTATGATTTTTATATGGGTTTCGGTATCGTCGGTGGACGCCTGACTCAAGGCGATGCACAGGGCCGGGCTGCTGCACAAATGCTGCTACGTGTACTTGATGGGGTTGATCCCGGGCAGATTCCCGTTATGACGGTCTCACCCAGTGAATTTAGATTTGATGCTCGACAGTTGCATCGTTATGGCATTGCCACTGCCGAATTGCCACCAGAAAGCCTGATTCTGTTTCAGTCCTGGTATGAGCAACACCGCAATTGGCTGTGGCTGGGAGGACTACTGAGCGCAATTACCCTGCTGCTGGGGTGGGGGCTGAGTCGAACCTACCGGTTCAAACGTCAGGGTGAAATTGCACTTCGTGAAAGCGAGGAAAAACTGCGCACGCTGCTGGATTGTTCGTCTAATGCCATTTTCATTGTCGAGGGTGAGGGGCATTTTACTTTTGTAAACCGGCAGGCAGAATTGTTGTTGGGTTACTCCAGCGCAGAATTGCTGCGGATGCGTTTTCATGACACCTTGCCCACGGAAGACCGGGAATATGTCATCCCGGCTTTGCAGGGCAAGCTTAGCGGTGCATTATTTTTCGAGACGGTGCTGCTGCAGAAGGACGGCCGCCGCATTATCGTGGAAATCAATGTCATGTCTTTACCGGGTACTGATGTGCTGCTTGAATTGAGCGATATTACCGAACGTAAACAGGCCGAGCAAAACATTCAACGAAACAAGGAGCAACTTGCGACTATTCTGAATGCACCCACTGAGAGCATTTTTCACATCGATGAACAGGGCATCATTCTGGCGATAAATAATATTGCCGCCCAGCGGGTCAAAATGGAACCCGGGGAGATGATCGGTCGCTGCACTTTTGACTTTTTTCCTGAGGAAGTCGCAGCAAGCCGACGTGAAAGTGTGGCAGAAGTGTTTTGCACGGGCAAAAGAAAATATACGGAAGATACGCGCCAGGGTCACCATTATTCGCTAACCTATTATCCGATTATCGATAATATAGGCAAGGTGGAATCGGTGGTGGTGTACGCTGCCGACATCACCGAACGTAAACATGCTGAAATGGCGTTGCTCGAATCTCATCAGCAAATGTACTCTTTGTTGAACTCAATGGCTGAAGGTGCCTATGGCGTTGATATAAAAGGCAAGTGTACTTTTGTGAATCGTTCATTCCTGAAAATTATGGGTTATGACAGTGCGGATGAAATTATCGGAAAAAATATGCACGCGCTAATTCATCATTCGCATGCCGATGGTAGTCCTTATGTTGCTGCAGAATGTAAAATGTACATTGCATTTCACCGCAATCAGGAATCGCATGTTAGTGACGAGGTTTTTTGGACAAAACAGGGCAAGGCGATTCCGGTGGAGTATTGGTCGCTGCCGATTCTGGTAGATAATGAAATTCAGGGCGCAATTGCCACTTTTGTAGACATTTCCGAACGTAAACTGGCCGAAGCGCAGATCCATGAACTGGCCTTCTATGACACATTGACCCGGCTACCCAATCGACGATTGCTCAACGATCGACTGGATCAGGCATTGGCATCGTGCAAGCGTAGCGGTCATTATGGTGCCTTGTTGTTTCTCGATCTGGATAATTTCAAGCCACTCAACGACACCTATGGTCATGACGCAGGCGATTTGCTGTTGATTGAAGCGGCTCATCGCCTCAGTAGTTGTATACGAGAAACGGATACCGTTGCCCGTTTTGGCGGTGATGAATTTGTGGTGTTGCTTCGCGACCTGCGTGAGAATCTGAGCGAGTCTACTGCACAAGTCAGCATCATTGCAGAGAAGATAGCTACCTGCCTGTCCGAGGCCTATCAGTTGAAAATAAAGCTGGAGGATAACACTGCAAACAGCGTCATACATTACTGCACTGCCAGTATCGGTGTGGTTATGTTCAACCAGCACGCGCACAGTGCCAACATCCTCAAGTGGGCCGATATGGCGATGTATCAGGCGAAAGATTCCGGAAGAAATAGTGTGGTCATCAATCCCAAAGTGTGTGATGCCTGAGGTCTGATGAGCATTTTAGAATGAAAATTTGAGTCCTAACCTGCTATGTCAAAAATCATTAAACCCAAAGTAAAAAATGCCACAGGGCCTTATTGGAAAACGGCCTTTATCATTACTTTTCCCTTATTGCTGTTGATGGTTTCAACGCTGCTGTTCAGCTATATATACCCGAATAATGAGATTATCCCCTTACATGCCTGGAAAAAATCCGATAGCAACGGGAATAAGCCGGTCTTTGTTAATATAGGCAGTTATACAGTCAATTTAACCGACAAGGATGGCACTTTGCAATTGCAAGCCACCGTCACGCTAAAACTGAGCCAACCCGGGCTCGATGAAAAAATAAAGGCCAATATTCCGGAAATCAAACATCACGTTAACCAGGTAATGCAAAATATGCCAACTTCCGAATTAGTTACCACTCAAGGCAAGGAAAAACTGGCGCTACAAATCAAGCAACAACTTGAAAGTCTCATATTCCAAACTGCTTCAGAAACCTTCAGGCAGCAAAATGTGCCAACTGCTATTTCAGAGGTGTTATTTACCTCCATGCTTATTCAAAATTTGTAAAGACAGGTAGGCTGGTTCAAGTATCCAGCTTGACCGTTATTTTGGCATCCTTTAAATGCAAATCGCGCTGCGGAAACGGTATCTCGATCCCACGCTTGCGCAGCTCGGTTTCCAGTACCCATAAATAGCTGGCATGAACCATGCCACGGTTTTTGACGTAGTCCTGGTTAATCCATACCAGCAGCTCAAACTCCAGCGCATTGTCTCCCATACGCACCAGCCACATCGTGGGTTGGTGCGCTTCGTCGCTTATCGTGGTTTCCAGACTGAGTGCTGCGGCTATACCCGCTTCCTTGACCAGTTCCTTGTCAGTGCCGTAGGCTGCTGAAAAAGGGACGTGGATGCGCCGGATAGGGTCGGCAAAGGTCCAGTTTACGACGCGAGCGCTGATAAATTCCGAATTGGGAACCAGTATATCTATTGCATCGGGAGTGGTGATACGCGTATAGCGTAGATTGATTTCACCGACCCGGCCGGAGACATTGGATTGCAATTCAACGATATCGCCAACTTTCAGTGATTTTTCGAACAGGATAATGATTCCGGCGACAAAATTGGACAATATGTTTTGTAAGCCGAAGCCCAGTCCCAGACCTACTGCACCACCGAGAAAAGCGAAACTGGAAAGCTCGAAGCCCATGAAGTTCAGGCCGACGAGTACCCCGATGATCCACACAAAGTAACCTGCAAGACGGCTTAACAGATACACCGCATGATTGCTCATGTCCGGATTCAGCTTGGTCACCGAACGTCTGGTGACTTTGGCAACAAACATTACCACGACAATAATCAGTAGCAATCCGAGCATACGAAATAAAGTAAAATCCGAAGGTCCGATACTGAACAGGGGATCCTTGCCTATCATCAGCGTGTCTTTCCATAATTCATGCCAAAAACTCATGCCATATTCTCCCTTCGATTCATTGAAAACGATAAGCTGAACTATCAAGTATAACTTATCATCAGCCCCCTGAATCCTTCGTTAATCAAACTGAAACTTTTACCAGTTATCCTCCGTGATACAATTATTCATGCATTAATTTTCCCCGGCATACTGTCGCTCATGGTTAAGATCATGGGTGCGCCGCAGCGACTGGTTAGCTACTACAATGCAGGGGCAGCTGCAAAGATGCATTTGAATTACTTTGAATGCCCCAACACGGGGCTTTGGAATCATCGCCCACCCCACCGGATAAAATGTAATATGCCTGAAAATTTGAGTGAAAAGCATGATAAGCAGTATTTGCTACAGATTTTAGAAAAAAACAAACTGCTCTCGGAAGTGGTGCGTAATCAGGAAATGCCTCATCATGATCTGGTAGAGACACTGGTTCGTAAACAGAATTTGCTGAAGCTCGACCAGGAAATCGGGCAGATGGATGCAAGCGAGATTGCCAGACTGATTGAATCTGTCCAATCCGAATATCAGTTGCTGATATGGAGTCGTTTGGGAACCAGCGTCAAGGAGCAAGTGCTGCTGGAAATCTCTCCTGCTATCCTGCCTGTGCTGGGCAATAGCGAATTCATCGACAAAAAATTAAGCATCAAGGCCTTCGAACTGGTTGAAGGACGCTTGCGCGAAATACCGATTACCACACCGGCAGACTTGTCCGAAATCAAGCCGATATGGATTGATCTAGTCGCACCCGCTTTCGAGGAGCGCATCTGGGTCGGGGATATTTTCGGCGTAGATCTACCCGATCCGGACAGACTGGGCGATCTGGAATCCAGTGCTCGCTTCTATGTTGAAGAAAATGGTGCCATCCATCTGCACTCCGATTTTCTGCTCGACAAGGAGGAAAAATCGCGTAACGTCGCGGTCGCCTTCATCCT
>CAIRBC010000281.1 GCA_903876685.1 uncultured Nitrosomonadales bacterium
GAACCCCCAGTCGGGTGGGCATCTGCCCACCTTATACTGAATTTACCGGTCATGAACCGCTTAGGCATTAAAGCCCGCTTAATACCTTGACATGGGTGCGCGCGCTGCGACCTAACGCGTGCAGTTCATATCCCCCTTCCAGCACAGAGACGACACGGCGATTCGCATATTTTGCGGCGACTTGCTTCAACTCTTCGGTTACCCACTTGTAGTCGGCTTCGTTAAGTTTGAGCATCGACATATCATCATCGCGGTGTGCGTCGAACCCCGCCGAAATAAACAGCATTTCCGGTTGGAATCTCTCTAGCGCAGGCAGCCAATGTTCGGTTACCGCATTGCGGAATTCTTCCTTGGCAGCGCCTGCGGCAAGCGGGACGTTGATGATATGGTCATTGCCGCTGTCTGCCCCGCAATAGGGGTAGAAAGGATGCTGGAAGGTCGAGCAAAGCATCACGCGCGGATCGTCATGGAAAATATTTTCGGTTCCATTGCCGTGGTGTACGTCAAAATCGGCGATCGCCACGCGCTTCAGGCCGTGTTGCTCCAGCGCGTGAGCAGCTCCGACCGCAATGTTGTTGAAAATGCAAAAGCCCATCGGCCGTGCACGTTCGGCATGGTGCCCGGGTGGACGGATATTACAGAAGGCATTTTCAGCCTGACGTTCCATTAACAGATCGACAGCCATGATTACCGCACCTGCCGCACGCAAAGCGGCACGGTAGCTGTAGGGGTTCATGGTGGTGTCACCATCGAGCTGAGCCATGCCCTGCTGGGGCGAGGTGGCTTCGATGAAGGCGAGGTGATCGGCATCGTGTACGCGCAATAGTTGTTCGCGCGTGACTTCGGGTGCGTCGTGTCGCTGCAGGTAATTTAGCAGTCCTGAAGCGATCAATTGATCCTCTACAGCATGGATTCTGGCCGGACATTCCGGGTGATAAGCGCCCATGTCGTGTTTCAGACAGAGCGAGTGGCTGATGTAAGCAGTAGGCATAATTCAAACGTAGGCATGAACACGGTGCTATGATACCCAACTTCTCTTCACTGTGGATAAAAAATTATTATGGGTAAACATTACTTGAATTCCCTTTTTGCACCCAAGTCTGTTGCTGTTTTTGGTGCCAGTGACCGTCCTGATTCCGTAGGCCAGATTGTTTTCCAGAATATGCTGGAAAGTGGCTTCAAGGGCGAACTGTATCCAGTCAACTCAAAAAACTCCGAGGTGCAAGGTAAACAAGCATATGCTTCTATCTCTGATATACACCAACCCGTTGAATTGGCGGTAATTGCGACACCGCCGTCGACGGTTCCCGGGATCATCGAAGCCTGCGGTAAACGCGGCGTTAAGGCGGCTGTTATCATTACCGCCGGCTTCGCTGAAGCCGGCGAAGTGGGTGCTGCCTTGGAAAGGGCCTTTGTCGAGGCTGCAAATCGTTATGGTATTCGACTGATCGGTCCGAATTGCCTGGGTATCATGCGTCCTTCCATTGGTCTGAATGCCACTTTTAACAAGGGTGGGGCAAAACCGGGCAATATTGCCTTTATCTCGCAATCCGGTGCACTGTGCACCGCCATTCTGGATTGGGCAAAGTCCAATGATGTGGGTTTTTCCAGTATGGTGTCGATGGGTTCTTCTACCGATGTCGATTTCGGCGAGATACTCGATTATCTGGTGTCGGATGCCAACACCCTCAGTATCCTGATGTACATCGAAGGCATCCGTAATGCACGTTCTTTCATGAGCGCTTTGCGCGCTGCTTCGCGCTTTAAACCGGTGATCCTGGTCAAGGTCGGCCGGCATCCGGCGGGTTCCAGGGCGGCACTATCGCATACCGCGTCGCTGGTGGGTTCCGATGATGTGTTTGATGCGGCGGTCAGCCGGGCAGGGGTGGTGCGGGTGCAGACCGTGATGCAGCTTTTCTCCGCAGCCAAGGCGCTGTCCTGTGGTTTTCGTCCGGTCGGTAATCGTCTGGCTATCGTCACGAATGGGGGCGGGCCAGGCGTGCTGGCAGTTGATCGCGCCGTTGATCTGGGGGTGCAGATCGCCACGTTGTCTGACAAGACCATTGAACATCTCAATGATTATCTGCCGCACAACTGGCCTCACGCCAATCCGGTGGATTTGATCGCTGATGCGCAGGGAGACCGTTATCACCATGCGGTCAAAGCTTGTCTCGAAGACGAAAACGTGGACGGGGTGCTGGTCATTTTGACACCGCAGGCGATGACCAAGCCGCTGGAAGCGGCTGAAGTGATGATTGAACTGGCGAAAAGCCACAGCAAGCCGCTTTTAACCTGCTGGATGGGTGACGGGCAGGTGGCTGCCGCGCACAATGCGTTCGCCAAGGCGCTGAAGCCCCATTTCCGTACCCCTGAGCCGGCGGTGGAAGTGTTTTCGCATCTTTCAGCCTATTATCGCAACCAGAAAATGCTGATGCAGATGCCGGGTTCTTTTGCGCACCATGTCCCACCCGATGTGGAAAGCGCGCACCTGATTATCGAAGGGGCAATGCAGGAACATCGCATGATACTCAACGAAATGGAATCCAAAGCGTTGCTGTCGGCCTTTCATATTCCTGTGGCGCATACCATGGTCGCACGTTCACCGAACGAGGCCTTGCTGATCGCGCAGCAACTGGGTTTTCCGGTGGCCATGAAAATCAATTCGCCTGACATTACGCACAAGACGGATGCTGGCGGTGTCGTGTTGAGCCTTTCCAATGCACACGAGGTGCGTGCCGCCTATCAGCACATAATCGAGAATGTTCAGCAAAACCGCCCTAATGCGGTGATGGATGGCATTTCTATCGAACCGATGATCGTCAAGGAAAATGGCCGTGAAGTGATGATCGGCGTGACCACTGATCCGGTATTCGGTCCGGTGATTACCTTTGGTGCCGGGGGGACGAATGTCGAGATTATGGGAGATCGTGCTATTGCGTTACCGCCATTGAATAAATTCCTGGCACAGGAGTTGATCAACGATACGCGTATCGCCAAGATGCTGGGCAAGTTCCGCAGTATGGCGGCTGTAGACATGGGTGCGCTGGAAGATGTGCTATTGCGCGTTTCCGAGATGGTATGCGAATTACCATTGTTGAAGGAAATGGACATCAATCCGTTGATTCTCGATGAAAATGGCGTGCTGGCTGCCGATGCCAGAATCGTCCTGGAACATCGTCAGCCCGGTTCAGATCGTTATTCGCACATGGCGATACATCCTTACCCGACCCATCTGGTTAGCAACTGGCAGTTGGCGGATGGTACAGACATCGTGATACGCCCGATACGTCCTGAAGACGCACAGTTGGTGCAGACTTTTGTGCACAATCTGTCTGATGAATCCAAGTATTTTCGGTTCATGAACAGTATGCAGGAGTTGACGGTAAACATGCTGGTGCGTTTTACGCAAATCGACTATAGCCGGGAAATGGCACTGATTGCCGTGAATGTCGATGATTCTGCCGAACTTGGCGTAGCGCGTTATGCCATCAATCCGGATGGGGATAGCTGCGAATTCGCACTGGTGATCGGCGACGGTATGCAGGGCAAGGGTATGGGACAAAAATTGATGCTGGCCCTGATGGATGCCGCGCGCAGCAAGGGTTTGTCGGTGATCGAGGGTGAAGTGTTGAGTAATAATCACAAGATGCTCAAGATGATGACCCGCCTCGGCTTTTCCAGTAAAATTAGCGAGGATGATCAGGGAATTATTAAAGTGACTAATGTACTGTAGCGGTTGGTTCGGGATCGATGGGCTGCATCGATCCCAATTGAACGGGTACCCCAGCACAACTGAAAGTGGTCAGGAAGGTAAATGAATACTTATGCCGTGATCGATTTTGAGACCACCGGGCTTTCTCCCGCTCAGGGTGCTCGTCCTACCGAAATTGCGGTTGTTCTGGTCGATCAGCAAGGAATCAAGGATCGTTTCCAGAGCCTGATGAATCCTGGTGTGTCTATACCCGCAGATATTCAGGCCTTGACCGGAATTAGCAACGCAATGGTCAAAAAGGCACCCGGGGTTGCCCAGGTGATGCAGCAGGCGTGCAAGTTTGCAGCTAACCATCCGATCGTTGCGCATAATGCAGCCTTTGATCAGAAGTTCTGGGAAGTGGAGTTGCAGCGGCTTAACCTTTATCAGCAGCAAAAATTCGCTTGTTCGATGCTGCTTTCCAGGCGTATCTTCCCTGAGTTACCTAATCATCGTCTGGGTACCCTGGTGCAAAGCCTCAAGTTACCTAATACCGGTCGGTCGCATCGAGCGCTGGCGGATGCGGAAGCCACAGCGCATCTGTTTTTGCATCTACAGCAAGCATTGCGGAGTCGCTTTCAGCTGGCTTCGGTCAGCCATGCGCTGTTGCTGGCGATTCAAGCCAAGAGTCGCAGCCAGTTGGAAGCCTGTGTATTGAAGTATGGCGGGTTGAGGGCTGAGCAAATGGCTTAAGTGGAGCTTATCGTTGGTTACTATAACCTTTTCCGGCACCCTTTTAGTCTGGATTTTGGGTTTTTCGCTGAATTCCATTCATTTTTGGATATAATTCGATATTACAAAGTGATTCGCTTCCAGGAGAAGTAAATAATATGATTTTAGTCACCGGCAGTGCGGGGTTTATCGGCGCAAATTTTGTTCTGGATTGGTTTTTGCAGCATGACGAAGCGGTAGTCAGTCTGGATAAGCTGACTTATGCGGGTAATCTGGAAAATCTGGCTTCTCTGAAGGATGATCCCCGCCATGTGTTGGTTCAGGGCGATATTGGAGATTCTGCCCTGTTGAACAAGCTGCTGGCACTGCATCGCCCGCGCGCCATCGTCAACTTTGCGGCGGAAAGTCATGTGGATCGTTCCATACACGGACCGGAAGATTTTATTCAGACGAATATCGTTGGTACTTTTCATCTGCTGGAGGCGGTGCGTGCTTATTGGGGCGGTCTGACGGCTCAGGAAAAAACGGATTTCCGTTTTCTGCATGTTTCCACCGATGAAGTATATGGCTCGCTGAGTCCTAGTGATCCTGCGTTTACCGAGGAGCACAGCTATCAGCCGAACAGCCCTTATTCTGCCAGCAAGGCCGCCAGCGATCATCTGGTGCGAGCTTATCATCATACCTATGGACTGCCGGTGCTGACCACCAACTGCTCCAACAATTATGGCCCCTATCATTTTCCTGAGAAGCTGATTCCGTTATTGATTGTCAATTCGCTGGCGGGCAAGAACTTGCCAGTCTATGGTGACGGACAACAAATCCGTGACTGGCTTTATGTGACTGACCATTGTGCGGCGATACGTTGTGTATTGCAGAAGGGCAGGGCGGGTGAGACCTATAACATCGGTGGCTGGAATGAAAAAGCCAATCTTGAAATAGTGCATACAGTCTGTGCGCTGCTCGATGAATTCCGGCCGCGCGACGATGGTTTGTCTTACAAATCGCAGATTGTGTTTGTCGCGGATCGCCCCGGCCATGACCGCCGTTATGCGATAGACGCGAGCAAAATCGCTCGTGAACTGGGTTGGAAGCCAGCCGAAACCTTTGACTCGGGTATCCGCAAGACCGTACAGTGGTATCTGGATAATCAGGGCTGGGTAAGTAATGTACAGTCCGGAAATTACCGGCAATGGGTCGAAAAAAACTACACCGGTCGTTCCTGATGAAAGATCTGGTCTGATGAAAATTTTGTTATTTGGTAAAGGCGGTCAGGTAGGTTGGGAGTTGCAACGTAGCCTGGCAGCTCTAGGTGAATTGGTGGCTCTGGATGCGGGCAGCCAGGATTTTTGTGGGGATTTTACCGATTTGGATGGCCTTGCGCAGACGGTACGCCGGGTTGCACCCGATGTAATTGTCAATGCTGCGGCACATACGGCGGTGGACAAGGCAGAAAGCGAGCCGGAGCTGGCTCGCAAAATCAATGCATTAGCACCCGCACTCCTGGCCGGGGAAGCCAAAAATTGCAATGCCTGGCTAATACATTATTCTACCGATTATGTGTTTGACGGAACCGGGAATTTGCCCTGGCTTGAGACAGATGCAACCGCGCCGCTCAGCGTATATGGCGCAACCAAGCGGGAAGGTGAGCAACTCATACTTGACTCGGGCTGCCGGCATCTGATATTTCGCACCAGTTGGGTGTATGGCGCGCGGGGTGGCAATTTTGCCAGAACCATGCTGCGCCTGGCTCTGGAGCGCGACACCCTTAATATCATCGACGACCAGCGGGGCGTACCTACCGGTGCCGATCTGCTGGCCGATGTCAGCGCCCATGCGCTGCGTACAGCAATGCTACGGCCTGAAGTTTCCGGGCTTTATCATCTGGTCACCAAAGGTGAAACATCCTGGTATGGTTACGCCCGTTTTGTACTTGATTATGCCCGAAATACCGGCGTCGCACTCAAGGCAGCCACGATCAACCCGGTGGCTAGCAGCGCATTTCCGACACCCGCCAAACGACCGCTTAACTCACGCTTGAATACCGATAAATTGCAAGATACGTTTGCTTTGAATTTACCGCACTGGCAAGCAGGAGTTACGCGCATGCTCACTGAAATCCTGGAAAAATAAACCATGACACAACGCAAAGGCATCATACTCGCAGGCGGTTCAGGTACCCGTCTGCATCCGGTTACCTTGGCCGTATCCAAGCAACTCTTGCCGATTTACGACAAGCCGATGATTTACTATCCGCTGTCCACCCTGATGCTGGCGGGTATGCGCGATATTTTAATTATATCCACCCCCCAGGATACGCCACGCTTCGAGCTATTGCTGGGTGATGGTAAGGCTTGGGGCTTGAATCTGCAATATGCGGTGCAACCCTCGCCGGATGGGTTGGCGCAGGCGTTTATTATCGGGCGCGAATTTATCGGGTGCGACCCCTCCGCGCTGGTGTTGGGTGATAATATTTTTTATGGGCATTCATTTCAGAATCAACTGGATAATGCAGACTCTCGGCAATCTGGCGCCACGGTTTTTGCTTATCATGTGCGCGATCCTGAACGATACGGTGTCGTCGAATTTGATGCGCAGGGACATGCCGTGTCTCTGGAAGAAAAGCCGAAAAATCCCAAGTCCAATTTTGCGGTAACCGGGCTGTATTTTTACGATAATACGGTGGTGGATATTGCCGCTAATCTGCAACCTTCGCCGCGCGGCGAATTGGAAATTACCGATCTAAACCGTATTTATCTGCAGCGCAACGATCTGGCGGTAGAAATTATGGGGCGCGGTTATGCCTGGCTGGATACCGGTACACATGAATCGCTGCTGGATGCCAGTCTGTTTATTCAGACCATCGAGCGCCGTCAGGGATTGAAAATCGCCTGTCCCGAAGAAATCGCTTATCGCAAAGGTTTTATCGATGCAGCGCAACTGGAGCGACTGGCTGTGCCTTTATTGAAGAGCGGTTATGGCGATTATCTGTTGCAGGTGCTCCAGGACGGTCAGCAATGAAAGCCCTGCAGACGGCAATTCCAGATTTGCTGATCCTCGAACCCAAGGTATTTGGCGATGCGCGGGGTTTCTTTTTTGAAAGTTATAACCGGCGAAAATTTGCCGAATTGACCGGTCGTGACGTTGATTTTGTGCAGGATAATCACTCACGTTCAGCCAAAAACGTGCTACGGGGTCTGCATTATCAGATAAATCATCCACAAGGCAAGTTGGTACGAGTGGTGTCGGGTGTCGTACTGGATGTTGCAGTGGACATACGAAAAGCTTCACCAAGTTTCGGCTCGCATGTTGCTGTCGAATTGTCCGCCGAAAATAGTCGCATGCTTTGGATCCCGGAGGGGTTCGCGCATGGTTTTGTGGTACTTTCCGAGACGGCCGAGTTTCTTTACAAGACCACGGATTATTGGTATCCGGAGCATGAGCGTTGCCTCATCTGGAACGATGCAGATCTTTCAATTAACTGGCAGTTGCAGGGTACGCCGGCCATTTCTGCTAAAGATGCGCAAGGCCTGGCTTTTGCCAAGGCAGAATGTTTTTGACAGCAGACTACAAATTCATAAGTGCATATGTAATATCAGAAAGGGTAATCTGGCTATTTGGCATGATACAATTGGCTTTAGCCAGCTTAATGGCAACAAACGTCCAGCTTAATCAGGCAACCGGTTAAAGATTTTTGCAATAGCAATCCATTCAACTTCAACTCAAGGAAACACAAGTATGTCCAGCGTAGAAATTGTGAGCGCGTTAGAGCGCCGTCTTAACGCATCCATTCCCCAGCAAGCCGTTCGTGGAGAAGTTGCTGCGCGTCTAAAAAATATCGGGCGTACCGCGAAGATTGCCGGGTTTCGTCCCGGCAAAATTCCTGCAAAAGTGGTGGCGCAACATTATGCTGCGAAGACGCAACAGGAGGTTTTAGGTGAGTTTTTTCACAACTCTTTTGTCGAAGCAGTGCAACAGAATCAACTGAACGTAATGGGCTATCCTAAATTCGAACTCAAGTCAGAGAATGAAGAACTGATTGAATTCAGCGCGATCTTTGAAGTTTATCCTGAGGTAGTCATGGGCGAGCTGTCGGGTGAAGTTATCGAACGGGTGGTTTATGAATTGACACCGGAAGATTTGGATAACACTATTCTGACGCTGCGCAAACAGCGTACCACCTATCAGCCAGTCGAGCGTGCAGCCAGCGCAGAGGATCGTGTATGCATTGATTTTACAGGGAAACTTGATGGTGAGGTTTTTCAGGGTGGCGAGGCAAAGGAATATACTTTTGTGTTGAGTGCGGGACGGATGTTGCCTGAATTTGAGGTTGCGATTATCGGCATGCAGGCGGGCGAGATAAAATCTTTCGATATGACTTTCCCCGAAAACTATCCGGGCATGGGGGGTAAGCAAGTGAATTTTACGATCACCTTGCACAAGGTAGAGGCTCCAAAATTGCCGGAAGTAGACGCTGCATTTGCTGAGTCTGTCGGTATACCAGGCGGGGATGTGAGTTTGTTGAAAGATGAAATTCAGGCAAATTTGCAGCGCGAGATGGGACGTCGCCTTAAATTGCGCAATAAGGAAATTGCGATGAATGCGCTGCTGAAAGCCGCCAGGTTCGGTGTTTCAGGTTCTATGGTCGAAAATGAAGCGCAGAAGCTTCTGGAAAAATTCAAGCAGGATCTGCAATCACGCGGGCTGAAAATCGAGAATTCGGGTCTGACGCCTGAAAAGTTGTATGCGAATGCTGAAGGCCGAGTCAAACTTGGCTTGATTATTGCTTATTTAGCACAGAAGCATGATTTGCGAGCCAAACCTGAACAGGTACGCGCCATGGTTGAAGAGCATGCGGAAAGCTTTGATAATCCTGAAGAAGTGGTTGACTGGTTTTATAAGGATGCCTCTCAATTGCAGGATGTGGAAAATATGGTTATGGAAGAAAATGTTGTAACATGGACAATGCAGCAAGCGACAACAACCGACAAGTCTATTGCTTTTAACGAACTGATGAGGAACTGAAGCCATGTTTTATCAGACATCCCGTGACGAAAATCAACTGTCCATGCACCGTGCGGAACCGCAAAATATTGGTATGATTCCGATGGTGGTCGAGACCAGCGGTCGCGGTGAGCGGGCGTATGACATCTATTCGCGCTTGTTGAAAGAGCGTGTGGTGTTTCTGGTCGGAGAGGTGAACGATCACACTGCCAATCTGATCGTGGCGCAGATGCTGTTTCTGGAATCTGAAAATCCGGACAAGGATATTCATTTTTACATTAATTCTCCAGGTGGCTCAGTCACAGCGGGCATGGCGATCTACGATACCATGCAGTTCATCAAGCCTTGTGTGAGTACGCTGTGTATTGGTCAGGCGGCAAGCATGGGTGCCTTTTTGCTAAGTGCAGGCGAGAAGGGCAAGCGTTTTTGTTTGCCCAATTCCCGGGTGATGATCCATCAACCACTGGGTGGTTTTCGTGGACAGGCTTCGGATATAGAAATTCATGCACGCGAAATTTTATATTTGAAACAAAGACTCAATCAATTACTGGCAACGCATACCGGTCAGACGATCGAAGCCATCGAAAGGGACACGGATCGTGATAATTTCCTGAGTGCAGCAGATGCGGTTAAGTATGGTCTGGTGGATCAGGTGCTGGATAAACGCATCTAATTTATTTTTGAATTACCGATAATACAGAGGTATACGATGGCTGTTGACAAGAAATCGGGCGAGAAATTACTTTATTGTTCCTTCTGCGGCAAAACGCAGCATGAGGTTCGCAAGTTGATAGCCGGCCCTGCAGTGTATGTGTGTGATGAGTGCATCACACTGTGCAATGACATCATGCGCGAAGAAATTCAGAATGATCCAGGCAAGGCGGGTAAGTCCAGCAAGGCTGATTTGCCTGTGCCTAAGGAAATCTGCAAGGCACTCGATGATTATGTGATTGGTCAGGAGCAGGCCAAGCGGATATTGTCGGTGGCGGTGTATAACCACTACAAACGACTCAAGAGTGATGACAAGGATGGTGTTGAACTGGCCAAAAGCAATATCCTGCTGGTCGGTCCGACCGGTTCAGGCAAGACCTTGCTGGCGCAGACGTTGGCACGCCTGCTGAATGTGCCCTTTGTGATGGCTGATGCAACCACGCTGACAGAAGCCGGTTATGTAGGCGAAGATGTTGAAAATATTATTCAAAAATTGTTGCAAACCTGCGATTACGATGTGGAAAAGGCACAGCGCGGCATTGTTTATGTGGATGAAATTGACAAGATTTCTCGTAAATCCGACAACCCTTCCATTACCCGTGATGTGTCGGGTGAGGGTGTGCAACAGGCCTTGCTCAAGTTGATTGAAGGCACCAAGGCTTCGATTCCGCCTCAAGGTGGACGCAAGCATCCCAATACCGAATTTCTGCAGGTGGATACGACCAATATCCTGTTCATTTGCGGTGGCGCCTTCGATGGTCTGGAAAAGGTGATACGTAACCGTTCTTCCAAGGCCAGTATTGGTTTTGGTGCAACCATCAGAAGCAAGGACGAACGTAAGACGGGAGAGACTCTGCGCGATGTCGAGCCAGAAGATTTGATAAAATTCGGTCTGATTCCAGAGTTTGTCGGACGTTTGCCGGTCGTGGCTACACTGGAGGAACTGGATGAGGCGGCATTGCTACAGATACTGACTGAGCCCAAGAATGCACTGACCAAGCAATATCAAAAATTATTTGCCATGGAAGGTGTGGAACTGGAATTCCGCAAGGAAGTGTTGTTGAATATTGCTCGTAAGGCACTGGCTCGCAAGACCGGCGCACGTGGATTGCGCTCGATACTCGAAGCTTCCTTGCTGGATATCATGTTTGATTTGCCCTCGACTGAAAATGTTAGCAAAGTTGTACTGGATGAATCCGGTGCCAAGGGAGAAATCAAGTCTATAGTGATTTATGCAGATACGCCCAAGGCGGCCTAGGCTAGTCCCCGGTTGATGCCGACTGCGCTTTATGAATTTCTTAGGTCATTTATATCTTGTCGCCCGCTTGAATTTTTGTTGGCTTACCCCATTTAACCCTACATTCAACGATTAGGTTATGCCCATGTCAGAACAAGATAGTTTAAATGTTATTACCGCTAATTTGCACCCGCTTTTACCGTTACGCGATGTGGTGGTGTTTCCGCACATGGTTATTCCGCTGTTTGTCGGTCGAGCCAAGTCCATCAAGGCACTGGAAGCGGCTATGGAGGCGGGCAAAGGTATCGTGCTGGTTGCGCAGAAATCTGCAGCCAAGGATGACCCCGCCAGGGATGATCTGTATGCGGTCGGCAGCATGGCGAATATATTGCAAATGCTGAAATTACCGGATGGCACCGTAAAAGTGCTGGTTGAAGGCACTCAGCGCGTTAATGTGCTGCGTGTGTTTGATGCAGACAGCCATTTTGATGCAGAGGTGGAAATCGTTCCCCCTGAAGAAGGAACCGATAGCGAATCCGAGGCAATGCGCCGGGCGCTGATTGCCCAGTTCGATCAGTATGTCAAATTAAACAAGAAAATTCCCCCTGAAATACTGACTTCTCTGGCAGGTATTGATGATGCAGGTCGTCTGGCAGACACCATTGCGGCTCATCTGCCTCTTAAACTTGAGCAAAAACAGGAAGTGCTGGAAGTTTTTACGGTGCGCAAACGTCTGGAACATCTGTTGGGCTTGCTTGAAGGAGAAATAGACATCCTGCAAGTCGAAAAGCGCATACGCGGTCGTGTGAAGCGTCAGATGGAGAAGAGTCAACGAGAGTATTACCTGAATGAGCAGGTCAAGGCGATTCAGAAGGAGTTGGGTGAGGGCGAAGAAGGCACCGACTTTGATGAGCTGGAAAAGAAAATAAAAGAAGCGCATATGTCCAAGGAGGCGCGCACCAAGGCAGAAGCCGAGTTGAAGAAGTTGCGCTTGATGTCACCTATGTCGGCAGAGGCTACCGTGGTGCGGAATTACATAGACGTGCTGATCGGCTTGCCGTGGAAGAAGAAAACCAAGATCAGTGCCGATCTGAAGCAGGCTGAAGTGGTGCTGGAGGAAGATCATTACGGCCTGGATAAGGTCAAGGAACGTATTCTGGAATATCTGGCTGTGCAACAACGCGTCAATAAATTGAAGGGGCCGATACTTTGTCTGGTCGGGCCCCCCGGTGTGGGCAAGACCTCGCTCGGGCAATCCATCGCGCGTGCCACTAACCGGAAATTTGTGCGTATGTCGCTGGGCGGCGTGCGCGATGAATCGGAGATCAGAGGTCATCGCCGCACCTATATTGGTTCCATGCCAGGGAAAATCCTGCAAAATATGACCAAGGTGGCGGTTAAAAATCCGCTATTTTTGCTCGATGAAGTGGATAAAATGGGCATGGATATGCGTGGAGATCCGTCATCCGCGTTGCTGGAAGTGCTCGATCCAGAACAGAATAGTACCTTTGTCGATCATTATGTCGAGGTGGAATATGACCTGTCTGATGTGATGTTTGTGGCGACAGCCAATACCTTGAATATCCCGGATGCGCTGCTGGATCGTATGGAGATTATCCATGTTTCCAGCTATATGGAAGATGAGAAAATCAGCATCGCCACGCGCTATCTGGTGCCCAAGGCGATCAAGAATAATGGTCTGAAATTGGATGAGATCAATATTTCCGAAAGCGCTTTGCGGGATATTGTGCGTTATTACGTCCGTGAAGCCGGGGTGCGGGGGTTGGAACGGGAAATTTCCAAAATTTGTCGCAAAGTGGTCAAGGCGCTTTCTTTAAAAGAGTCGAATAAAAAAGTGGTGGTCAACGCGCGCAATCTGGATAAATATCTGGGGGTGCGTCGCTACTCTTACGGAATTGCTGAAAAGAATAATCAGGTAGGGCAGGTAACGGGTTTGGCGTGGACTGAAGTCGGCGGCGAATTGCTGACCATTGAAACGGCGGTGCTACCTGGTAAAGGCAAGACCACCACTACCGGCAAGTTGGGCGAAGTGATGCAGGAATCAATCCAGGCCGCGATTAGCGTGGTGCGTGGACGAGCTAAAAGATTGGGTATCTGTGAAGACTTTTATCAGAAATCAGATTTGCACATCCATTTGCCTGAAGGTGCGACCCCTAAAGATGGGCCTAGTGCCGGGATAGGGATATGCACCTCGATTGTTTCAGCCTTGACCGGCATTCCGGTTCGTGCTGATGTCGCGATGACAGGGGAAATTACTCTGCGAGGTGAAGTGTTGCCTATCGGTGGTTTAAAAGAAAAGTTGCTGGCGGCGTTACGCGGTGGCATCAAGATGGTTTTGATCCCCGAAGAAAATGTCAAGGATATGGCGGAGATTCCTGATAATATTAAAACCAGACTGGATATCCATCCGGTAAAATGGATAGATCAGGTACTTGAAATGGCACTGGAGCGTAAGCCTGAGCCTTTGCCTGACGCGACTGAAGTTATCGCGCCGGTAGTTCCTATCGTTGCCCAGGAAGCACCGTTGATAACCAAGCACTAGAATCATCATAAAATAACTGATAATAACTTGACCAAGTCTGTATAGCCTTGATATAAAGCCATTGCAGCGGGTCTGCTAATTTTAACTATAAATATTTAAGGGGGTTTACGTGAACAAATCTGATCTGGTAGATGCAATTGCAAAATCCGCTGATATTTCCAAGCTAGCTGCCGGTAAAGCCTTGGAAGCGGTTGTGGATTCGATCAAGCTGGCATTAAAAAATGGAGAAACAGTGAGTTTGATTGGATTTGGCACTTTCAAGGTTGGAGAGCGTGCTGCGCGTAAAGGACGAAACCCCCTTACCGGTGACACGATAGATATCAAGGCCGCTAAAATTCCTAAATTTAGTGCTGGTAAAGGATTGAAGGATGCTGTAAACTAGCATTCTTTCGTAGGGTGCTTAGCTCAGCTGGTAGAGCGTCGCCCTTACAAGGCGAATGTCGGCGGTTCGAACCCGTCAGCACC
>CAIRBC010000282.1 GCA_903876685.1 uncultured Nitrosomonadales bacterium
GGATTGACACTCTATCTTCCACGTTGCGGGAAAATGTAATCGAGACGATGCTGTCGCTACGTGCGGAGGGTGGGTGCAGTATCGGTGGCATCTCCACGATCATGAAACGGCAAGGGCTTGACTTATCCTCTACTGGTTCTGTCAGTCAAACATTATCTGTTATCGGCGGATTACTCCCCATGAATGCCTGGCTTTCGCAAAAGCGATTTTGTCAAAATCCCCCCGCGCTGCAACTTTGTTCTGATTTGCACCCTTCGAGAAGCCAAGTACGAGAATTTCCGGGTCTGAACTGCCAAAGTAAGCCGGAGTGTTGTGCAGGCGCCAGTCACCAAGCACCAGCGTAGGTTCATTTCCGTTATAGCAAGCTCGGCACTGGAGCGGGCCGTGGGTATAGTTGTCTGACATTTAAAAACTCCCTAATGTAATTTGAATAAAAATGAATACGAATAAACAACTGGCATGATATTTTTAGCACGCCTCATAAAATAGAAATTTGTTCAGCGATAAGTCTTAACCCATATTTTTTGAAAGGTTTTTTTCCGAATGGAACGATCTGATATGCTTGCGCGTCCAGCGGCAATGCTTTTCTGATAAGGGCATTAATCTTTGAGGCCTTCTGCTCAAAAAATTCACCATTTTCAAAGCCGTTCGACAAGGATTGACTTGCCACTTCGTAATGTGCAGTATTGCTGCCCACCACCTGTGCATACACCCGCAAAAAATCCTGATGATTGGCATCACGCCAGCAAAGTGTGCCTCCCTCTGGCAAGCTGTCAAGGCATCGCTTTGCCAGCCACAAATAAAACGTAAACAAGGATGGTGCGAGGGTGATCCATTTACCGCCACAGCTAATTGCACGATTGGCAATATCAATTTTTAGCTGAACGAAATTCAGTCCGGACTGAAAGCCATTCACGGTTTCAGCAAAAGAGGTATTTCCCGATAATAGCGATGAGGGTACACCACCGCGCAAACGCACAAATGGGATGTCAGCCAGCATGATGCGCGCATCATCGGTATGTGCAGGCCGTCCATCTCGTGCGTGCAGCACACGGCCTAGACTGGGTGGAAAAAAGAAATCCGGCAAAGACTCGAAAGGGTCATTCACTAACACATGCGACAGTGCATCCTGCGAACGGCCGAACAATGACAAGGCATAGCCCACGAAAAAACCCATGCTCTTACGTCCACCCGCTATGGATACGTGCAAAGCCGCCTGATCATCGCTGCATAAATCCTGAACCAGATGAGTAATATAATCTGCGGCACGCAAATTATCTTCAGGCGTTCGTATATCTGCGAGTGGCTGGCCAGTCGGATCAGGAATAACATGGATATTGCTTTCACTGAACCGGATTGCAGGCAACGCATATTCACGACACAAGGCATGGAACTGACCTTCCCGCAAATCGAGCAAGGTTAAACGAGCACGTTGCGCGCCTTCCACCGTGGTAATGACATGAATTTCAGTAGGCACAAATTTCTGCTCTGCAGAAACAGCCAGGGCATAGAGTGTTTCTGTCACCACCTGCGGCGTCAGACCTGTTACCAGCAGCAAGACACGACGGGAAAAAGTATTCATCTCAGCCAAGCTCTCAATTCCCCGGTTAAATCTCGCAATTGCGACCCTGAAATAATTCGCAGCTTCATTTGTTCAGCGCGTCGTTTATCGGCGTCACTCAAGCCGCCGCGATAATCAATCAGCAACGCTTTGGTTCGCAAACCGCCCATTTCACGCAAGCCATCCAATTTGTAAAGCGCCTCGGTTCCCGCACTTTTATCCACCTTGCCGCTCAAGGCCAGATTGGCCGATTTGCATTCGATCATATGCAAGGTATTGCGGTGCAGGAACGCCGCATCCAACTGATTTTTGGTCTTGCCATCCGGCGCCAGCACCGTCAGGTCGATTGCGTACTCAGCAAAGCCAAGTTCCGGTGACAGCTCCGCTAAAGATATATACACCAAATCTTCCAGCCAGCCGCCATTCACAAATTGGCGCCGGGTTTCATTCTCAAAGTGTAATTTATGATCTCTGATTGAAAGCCAACCTGATTGTTCGAACATGCCGAGCAGTTCATCCAATGCACGACTATCCCGATCCTTTGCATCCAGAACCGGTGTGGACAAGGTAACTTCCGCTTGATTTGCCAGCCAGTTCAAGCGACCCAGTGCTGCTCCCAATCGATTGCTCTCAAAAGCCAGTCTCTTCACAAAATCACGCTGTTCGGCTGAAATATTGGGTCGATTCACCTTACCCTCCACCGTATATCCATGTGATTCAAGGTATTCGCGTAGCTTGATTCTTGTGGGTAGAACGAACGGTATTTCGCCGCGATCCAGGCGCACCAGAGAATCATTTTCGACATTGATATAAAACACCGGGAGCTTCATTTCACGAAACACATCCTGTGCTGCCATCGCCATTACTTTGGTTCCGCCGGTCACATTCAGGACTACACTACCTTGTTGAGCCGTTAGCCAATCCGAAAAAACATCCCAGCAACCATTGAAATCATAAGCATCGGACACACTCAAAATCTCCACCTGCAAGCCATGTCGACGCATCACCGCTTGCAGCCATTGTGCACGTTGCTGCATATCCTGACTAACTGCCAGCACGACTCTGCGGGGCGCGCTAGCCTGATCCATGACTGGAATTAAATTAGGTGTGGCTTGCGCCGAGACCAAACATAGATGCGTATCAAACTTTTTCATATTTTCCCCTCGTTATTGAAACTACAAATTCTTCCAATTTTGCACCCGCCAAAATCAACTCTTCCACACTCAGCTCACGCCCACGCCATTCCAATGGCAAATCCAGTGACAGATTTACATAACTAGCCCCACAAGCACAAACCTGAGCGGCTATATTCACTGGCAAAATGCCAATGACCTTATCGCCGGCAGCGATCTCATTGACCGATAAATGTGCCACCCAGCGATCGACGTGCAGCCCCTGCAATTTCGCCCACTCCACAGCGCCGGGATGGCGCGAAACAAACCAGATCGACATCCTCATCCCCCTGAATATTACAACGGTTGACTAACAATAAGCCTAAGCACCTTCGCATGATAAGGGACATCAATCGATTTGCCAGTAATGGCAAGCTTGCCAACCCGATTTCAGCACGACTTGAAGCGCCATAATTCAGTTTGAGGCTGCCTGAATTGCAAGATCCAGGTTGTTATTATTCGGCGTATCAGGAAAGGCAACGTATGAAAATTCGCTTCGGACTACAACTCGATGGGCTACCAGGCTGTCATGCAAGTAATACTCACGATGAAATCACGCTAGGCACCAATGGTTTGCTTAACATTCTCGAGTCCAGAATGGGAATACTCGCCGCGCCATACCAACTGCGTATCGTGCAATACTTGGACTGTCTCAAACGATGTGATGATGTAACGCGCTTTTATCATAAAAGTCTTGAGGCAGACGAGTTCGGTACGGCTGCAACTTTGCTTTGGTGGCGTGACCAATGGCATCTGCATGGCTGGAGCGGTGAGTTCGAATTGGCCTCCACTCCCCGCTTGATTGATATGCAAGCTGTAGAACGCGCAGCGCACGGCAAACTTTCAGCTTCAGAAGGGGAACGACTTGCCGCACTTATGCAACTCATGGAAGTTTGCACACCTGCCGTTGCTAAAGTGACTTTGCTTACACCACTAGCTGTTATTCCAAAACGTTGGCAGCAACTGTTGTCGCGTTTGCCGACTACATTCACCCCCATTATCATCCAGCAAAACAATACGTTTTTGAATGAATTGCAGTACAGGTTATGCCAGGTTCAAGCAGGTGAGGTTTTTTCAGACGCTCAGAAATTAACTTTTAAAGCCGATGGCAGTGTTGTCATCGTCCGCGCAGAAACTCGCATACTAGCCTCATACTGGCTGGCAGCTCAATTGAAACAAGGGATCACAGATGGCTTGCTGGTTGCGTCAGACAGTGCTGCGTTGCTCAATGATATTGTGGTTTCAGCTGAGCAGCATGGCATGATTGCTTCGTGGACTAGTCGCCCGGCCTTACAACTGCTTCCCATGGCCATGGCTTTATTATGGAAGCCGCTTGATTTCAATGTACTAATGGCTTTTCTGAATCACCCTATTTCACCGATAGACAACTATGCGCGTCATCAGCTTGCGGCAAAGCTAGCCGAAAAGCCAGGCATAGTCGGTGCAGAATGGGATCAACTACTCGAGGAACTCGCCATGCATTATGTAGACCAGACAGTGATTGAACAAATTCATGCCTGGATCGATCATCCACGCTACGAGCAAAAGTCTGCTGCACCTGTTGCAGAAGTCATGTTCCGAGCACAAATGCTGGCAAGCTATTTCACGGGATTGCTTACAGATTCAGATGAAACAAGCCTTGCTTCATGTCAGGCAGGGCTCGCTCAGGTTGCAGACTTTATCTGTGCGCTGCAACAATTGGCGGCAGACGGAAAGTCTTTCATTAGTCAACGCCAATTGCAAAAGCTACTGACTCGGTTCGAGAAGTATGCCATTCCCGAATGGGTTGCCGGAACAGGGGCACTTGCTGTCGTCGACAATCCAGCTGCCGTGATCGAAAATTTCGACCAAGTGATTTGGTGGCAACCGGTCATGCCGCTCATGCCTAAGGCTTATCCCTGGTCAATTAAGGAATGCCGCGAGTTAGCGGCCTCTGGTGTGGCACTGCCGACAATTTCGGATATTCTTGAATATCAGGCAGCTGACTGGCTCAAACCCATCCTGGCTGCCAGAAACCGGCTGATCCTGGTGCTGCCGCCACTTGCAACAGAAGTGCACCCTGTTTGGCAGATGATCAAAGCCTCGGTGCGCGACATTGCTGAGCAATCACTCGAAAGGATATTGAATGGCGCAGCGGATAGCGTTGCTGACAGTGAACCTTTGCTGCACACACCGTTGCCTGATGCTAGACGCTGGTGGCAATTGCCAGCGCACACCCCTGTGCCCAAACAGGATTATGTTTCTTTTTCCAGCATGGAATCATTCCTGTTCAATCCATTTCAATGGTTGCTGCGCTATCCGGCCGGACTCAAACCCTCCAGCCTGCTTTCGGTCAGCGACGGCTTCAAGCTGGATGGATTGCTGGCGCATCGTCTGATCGAGGAATTTTTTTCATTACGTAATGCGCTAACCATGAGTGAAGTGGCAATTCAAGAATGGTTCGTGGCAGCCTTTCCTGCGCTGGTTGAGACTGAAGGTGCAGTGCTGCTGATGCACGGCAGACGTTCAGATTACGAGGGGCTGCGTTACCGTTTGCAACGCACTCTCAACTGCTTGCTGGCACACATTAAAGCTACTGATACCCAAAAGGTGCAGTCAGAGCTCAAATTAAAAGGCCATTATGCAGGCGAAACCATACTGGGGTACGCCGATCTGGTTCTGAATAATCACCTCGGACTACAGGCCGTCATTGATATGAAATGGCGAGGGGGCAAGAAATATGCACTCAAGTTGGCTGAAAACACGCATCTGCAACTAGCCATCTATGCCGAATTGATACACCAGCAAACTGGCGACTGGCCGGAGGTGGCTTATTACATTTTGTCAGATTCAAGCTTGCTTACCCAGCATCCAAACTACTTTCCTGACGGGAATGTGGTTCTCAGAAAAAGCGGCGAAGCAACATCAAATCTTTGGGAACGCTTCAAGATTTCCCATGCCTGGCGAAGTGGATTACTGCAACAAGGCAAGATCGAAGTGGTTCTGGATGGCTTGATGGAGTCGGAAGACTCAATGCCACCCGAGGACGGTCTCAAACCGGAAATATTGAATTCAAACTACAACGACTATCTGGTTCTGGCAGGCAGGAGGCAAGCATGAACACCAAGCTTAATTTTATCAGTGCGGGTGCGGGCAGCGGTAAAACCTACAGGCTCACTCAGATTCTGCATGAAAAGCTCACCAATGGAACGGTAAATCCATCCGGTGTCATTGCCACCACCTTTACACGCAAAGCGGCTACCGAGCTGCGCGAACGCGTCCGCTCCCATCTGCTGGAAAAGGGTGCCTGCAACATCGCCAATGCGATGGGACAGGCGCGCATCAATACCGTGAATGGCGTTTGTGCCGAACTGTTGACGCGTTTTGCTTTCGAGGCGGGAATTTCCACCGAACTACAGGTTCTTGAAGAGGCTCAAGAAAAAGTGTTGCTGGCACAAGCGGTCGAAACAGTGATGGATGTCGAAACGCTCACAAAACTACTCGGCATAGTACGTCGCATGGGTATAGAGGACTGGAAAAATGACCTTCGCGAGCTGATGGGTCATACACGTGCCAATGATATCGCCATCGAGTCTCTGGCGAAGATGGCCGTGCAGAATGCGGATGAGCTGCTTCGACATTTCCCCAAAATGACAGCCGAGGATTTGAACAAATCATTGTTACAGGCGATCGATAATTCTATGCCTGAACTTGAAAAAGCAGCATTTGAAGGGAAGAAGAAAAATACCAACGATTATCTGCTGCTGGTGAAAACGCTGCGCGGCAAACTGCGGGTTGCTGATTTTGCCTGGAGCGACTGGGTGAAACTGGCTGCGAGCCAACCTGAAAAGGCGTTAATTCCAGTCGCCCTGGAGATCGGAAAAATTGCGGGTCGCTATGCCGAACATGTAGACCTGCATCAGGACCTGCGGGAATATTTACGTATGCAATTCTTGTTTTGTGAAAAGGCGCTGCAAGCCTATGCTGACAAAAAGCGTGAAATGGGCGTGTGTGATTTCATTGACCAGGAACAACTGTTGCTCAAAACGCTGGATCACGAAGGGGTTGGGGCGAGTTTGGAAGAGGAACTTGATTTATTAATGGTAGACGAATTTCAGGATACTAGCCCGATCCAGCTTGCGCTGTTCTTGAAACTTTCGAAATTTGCACGGGAAATTTACTGGGTAGGTGACCTCAAACAAGCAATCTATGGCTTCAGAGGAAGCGATAGTACCTTGATGAAGGCCATACTGAATGAACTGACTATGCTGGGTGGCAATAAGGAAGTCCTCGACAATTGCTGGCGTTCCCGTGAGCCGCTGGTCAACCTGGTCAATGAAATATTTATACCTGCTTTTGCGTCAATATTAAGCCCTTCAGAGGTGAGCCTGACGGCGCAGCGTAATGAAATATTGAAGGGTGCTGCGTTCGCGAACTGGCATTTACAAGGCAGTAATATCGCCAACCGTAATGCTGCGTTGGTGACAGGCGTGCAACAATTGCTCTCATCCAACTATGTCGTGTGCGACAATTCCAACAAGCGCACCATCCGTTATGGTGACATTGCCATTTTATCGCGCACCAACGATGGTGCGAGCAGCATTGCCGCCGAATTGCGCATGCAAGGTGTACCTGCAGCGCTGGCTCAGGCTGGATTGCTAAAGACCCCGGAAGCCATTTTGGCCGTGGCTTGTTTACGCCGCTTGAATGATACTTCGGATACAATCGCCAGCGCAGAGATCCTTTCCTTGGCCGGTTGCATTGAACCGGAGGTCTGGGTAGCCGATCGATTGCACCTGATGGCGAATGCGCCAGATGACCGATCTCAAGATTATGGAAACAACTGGCGCGAAACGGGTGACAATGCCTTTTCCTTGTTGAGTACACTAGCCAAACTGCGCGATCAGATGCACATACTCTCACCATTGGAAGCTTTGCTAACGGTAGTGGCGCAAGGTCAGTTATCCAAAACTGTACTGGGCTGGTGCAAGAATCAGAATGAAGCGCGAACCAGACTTGCCAACCTGGAAGCGTTGCTGGACATAACACGGGAATATGAATCAATTAGCCGCACCACCCATCAGAGTGTCAACGTTTCTGGCTTGCTGCTGTGGTTGAAGTTTCAGGCTGCAGCAGATGCAGATTATCTGGCATTGCCCGCTATTGATGCGGTAAAGGTGATGACCAACCATGCGGCCAAGGGTTTGGAATGGCCTGTCGTTATAATCACCGGACTGGAGACCAGAGTCAGGGATCGACTTTGGACTATAGGCGCAGTCTCGAAATCAGGGGTGGACATCCATCACCCTTTGAATGACCGGTTCATTCGCTTCTGGCCATGGCCTTTTGGCAAAATGGAAAAAGTGACCATCGCAGAAGCTATCGCCCAATCTGAGATTGCCTTGCAGTGTCATGCGGATGCTGTCGAAGAAGAAAAGCGACTCCTCTATGTCAGCATGACCCGAGCTCGGGATTTGCTGATCCTGACCCATGGCGGCAAGGAAAATCAAGAGAGCTGGATCAAGACTATAAATGCTGATTGGCTAAAAGGTGAGCAAGACACCGCAACATTGAAATTACCGAGCGGGAAACGCATACCTTATCAACATTGGCTGCTTGAAGCACCCGAAATTTTTCCAGAGCAACCATCAGCTGCGACACCGATTCACTGGTTCTGCGCAAGCCACTGATGAGAAAATCCGTCAGCCGCTCAGATTCAGGTCCTGAATCACCGCAGTCGCTGACAGAAATTGAGTCAGTATTGCAGCTCAGCAGCAGACACCGCTGGATCTACGGAATTGTTAAATCAGCTCACGTCATTGACCGTGAAGAACGAGCGGGGACAATTCCAACATTCCCTTCTAATTTTTCTATTAAGTCGAATAAAGCGCACCTGCAAATTCAAGTCCAAGTGGCCTAGCCATTAATGCAGTGTATCAGAAAATGTTGGTTTGTTAGAACTGACCCCGCCCCTCTGCATTCAACCATGAGCAAAATAATCAAAGAGGTGAGATAAAACCGTATTGTCAAGACCTGACCCGGCCTTCCCTACTCAACGGGAATTGCTGCTGCCTGGCTTAAATGATGCAATTGCGCAAGCCTGACCCCATTTTTGTGACCCCATTTTTGCATACACGGGGGAGCAGGAAAACGTCTCAATCCCTTTTCATTCAGGGCTATGTTGCTACAAGTCTTGATGCGCCGTAACAATATGTCGTCTTGTCTCAATCCCTTTTCATTCAGGGCTATGTTGCTACCAGAACAAATAAGATAACCCGCTGGGTTCTGGCTGTCTCAATCCCTTTTCATTCAGGGCTATGTTGCTACCGCACCCAACAACAGAGTACAAGGAATCACCA
>CAIRBC010000283.1 GCA_903876685.1 uncultured Nitrosomonadales bacterium
ATGCCGTCTACTTTAGCCACCCCCAGCTCACGCAAAACTTCTGCTAGCCGGGCAAAGCCGCGATGCACCATGCAAAAACGTACATCCTTCCATTCCATACCTGCCGTAACCGCCGCAGGATCCTTGTCCAGCGCGATTAACCGGCCAGTTGCACCCAATTGATCCAGTATCCGTTTACTGTGCCCCCCCCTACCGAAGGTGCAGTCCACATAAATACCATCCGGCCTGATAGCCAGTGCTGCCACTGCTTCCTCCAGCAAAACCGTGGTATGGGCAAGCCCCTCACTCACAGCGTAAATCCCGCAAGTTCAGGCGGTAATTTTCCATCCATGAATGACAGACCCGTCTCCTGCTGTGCCTGCCATTTTGCTTCGTCCCATAATTCAAAGTTATTGCCCAGTCCGACCAGCATCACCAACTTGTCCAAGGAGGCATAACTGCGCAAAGTGGGTGGAATCAATACGCGCCCTGCGCCATCCATCGTCTCATTCCTGGCATTGCCGATTAACCTGCGTTGCAACTTGCGGATTTCCGGGTCAAAAGCGGAAAGTTTTATCAGCTTTTCACAGATGGGTTGCCATTCAGGCTCCGGATAAATCAACAGACAGCCATCACCATGAGCGGTCAACACCAAGTTGCCCACACAGGCGCTCAGCATGTCACGATGCCTTGACGGTATCGCGAGCCTGCCTTTGCTGTCCATATTGAGTTGATCCGCCCCCTGAAAAAACATCCCACCCTTCCCTACTTTAACCCACATTTACCCACTTTTTACCACTTAAACCCACTATATTGAAAAAATATCGAATAGTCAAGCCTGTACCTGACTTTTTTGTTTATTTGACAATGGCTTAGCGCAGGGGATTTTTACATTAAAATGCACTTTAAAAGCAATGAATTACAAAAGTAATCTAAAGTGATTTATGATAAATTCTCACTTCCCGGTGGAAAATGTTTTATCGTTGGCCGCGACTGGAGATAGATACGAGGTACTCCAAAAATGAAGGTGTAAACGCGACGGTTCATACCGTAAGTAAACATAGTCTGAAACCGTAATCGACTATACGATGTCAGGTAATTTTCAACCAGAAAGGAGCCAGATTTCGAAGATTCCTGGAGACAGAACTACACTTTTAAATCAATATTTTCAGTGAGATCAGTCGCCCTTTGTTTGTGTTGACGCCTGACGATGTGCGAGCGTAACTCAATCAGCAACGGCAGATGGAGGATGCGTCGGCAATAGCTTCTACGCTCCTGTTGAGCATGTGGCTCATGGCGTTTCTCCTGCTCTGGACTGGAGGTCACTTTAAGCAACTGTACCGACTTGCGTGGCAGGCCAGATTTAATGCGTGTGCCTGCGACGGGAGCCTTTATGGTCATTAAAGTTTCTTCAACGCTGGCGAGGGGAGGAATGTCAGGTACATATTTCATGGTCGGACACTCCAGGTTAAGTGAGGGAAAAATCCGTCAACTGGCGATAATACTACGCCTGTTCCTGGATTTTGGAGGGTCTTTTTGCAAACAGCTTCAGGTTTTGTTCATAAAAAATATTTGTGGCGATAGTTCATAGATTCAACGTCTTAATCATTTTACTAGCACTTTTGCCGCAGTGTATCTTCGAAATTACTTGACGTGACCTGGCATAACAAGGTAAAAAGTGGTCTGGTATTTGATTCAGAGCACTTGCAATACTGGTATTCCATGTGCAATCTTCGGTTCAAATAGTTCAGCGAGCAATAATCTCGTTTATAATAAAAGGAAGTAGTTACATGGCAACTGGTACAGTGAAGTGGTTCAATGATGCAAAAGGTTTTGGTTTTGTTACCCCTGATGATGGCAGCGATGATTTGTTTGCACATTTCTCCGCAATCAACATGAGCGGATTCAAGTCACTCAAAGAAGGGCAAAAAGTTACCTTTGAAGTGACACAAGGCCCAAAGGGCAAGCAAGCCTCCAACATTCAGGCACCTTGATCGGTTCTTGAATTGTAAAGAAAGCCCGGCACTGCCGGGCTTTTTGTTTGTGTGTCTAGCGTAATAGCGGTTTAAGATTTTGCATTACCCGGCGCATGATTAACGGTTGCGCACTGGCTAATGGATGCAGATTATCAGACTGAAATTGCTCGGCTGAAACGTCCTGCAACAGGTAGGGCAGCAACCTGAGATGATATTTTTGCGCCAGGCTGGTATACACCTTCTCGAATTGTGTCGTGTAAGCCTCGCCATAATTGGGCGGCAGTTTCATGCCTACCAGCAGCACTTTGGCGCGACTGTGCAGGATGAGGCGCAGTAACTTGTCCAGATTAGCCTCCATATCAGCAACATTGTTGCCCCTCAAGCCATCATTTGCACCCAGTTCCAGGATGACCAGTGCCGGTCGATGCTGCTGCAGTGCCGCGCTGATACGCTGCAAACCACCATAGGTCGTCTCGCCGCTGACGCTCGCGTTGACTACCTGATATTCCAGATGACTATGGGTCAATTCCTGCTGCAGCAGCGCAGGCCAACTTTCTGTGATGTCAATACGATAACCAGCTGATAGACTATCACCGAACACCAGCAGATTTTTTTGCGCATAGGCCTGCTGCGGCAACCATAGCGCAGCAAACAGCAGGATAATTTTCAGGAAAAAAGATTTCATGGTAGCTATTGTGCAGGTAGAAGGGTTGACCAAGCAAGTGTTAAGTGGCGATCGTCCGTTGACCATTCTGGATCAGCTAAGTTTTACGGTGGAAGCAGGCGAGAGCCTCGCCATACTGGGCGCCTCCGGCTCGGGAAAGTCCACCTTGCTCGGCTTGCTGGCAGGATTGGATCTACCGACCAGCGGTAGGGTGATACTGGGCGGCTGTGATCTTTTCAAGCTGGACGAGGACGGGCGCGCCAGGCTGAGAGGTTCCATGGCGGGTTTCGTATTTCAGTCTTTCCAGTTGCTGCAGGCGCTTTCTGCGCTGGAAAATGTGATGTTGCCGCTACAATTGCAGGGGGCTGCCGATGCCAAAGCCAGAGCCATGCATTCGCTAGATCAAGTGGGTCTTGCCGGGCGTGCGCATCATCTGCCCAAACATCTTTCCGGGGGAGAGCAGCAGCGCGTTGCCCTGGCTCGCGCCTTTGTCACCCGACCCAAAATCCTGTTTGCTGACGAACCCACAGGCAACCTGGATGCAGCCACCGGCAGCCAGATCATCGAACTGATGTTGCACCTCAATCGTGCAGAGGGTGCGACCTTGATACTGGTCACTCACGATGCAACGCTGGCCGGGCATAGCAGCAGACAGTTGCGGCTGGAGGCGGGGCGTGTCGTGCCTCGTCAATCATTCGGCGACAGCCATTGAAAACTTACATGTTCGAAATCTTCACCTTCTTCAAGCAAGCGTATTAGTTTGATGTTGCGGCTCTTTTCACCCATCATCATTTCGCAGTTAATATTCGGATTGAAGCTCCCCGACTCTAGTAGCATGGTGGCATTCATATAGGAATTGTAGGCATCGGGCAACAAGATGACTGGCAGGTAGTTATATTTGAAGGCACCCGATCCCGATTCCCAGTTGCTGGCCTTTTCATTGTCCAGCCCGAGGGCGCGTAACCACACCGACATGGGTTTTTTCGCGTAGATGTCGATTCCCACATGCACCGTGTCACTGGCATCGGTATGCAATCGCCGTATCATGCCTACCCGCCATAACGGACTATTCGTGGATTTGAAGCCGCACAGCGCACCTATCTTTACCCAACCGCCAGCGGCTTTGGGGATCAGGCCACCCACGCCGCTTGCGCTCACATCCGTTGCCGTCCAGGTTTCAGTGGTGTACTTGATATTGTCAGTTGAGGCAAGATTAACTTTTGCCTGCTGATTCATGGTCGAAGCCACTTTATCAGAAAGGTTCAGCACCAGCTTCAGGTCGATGCTGGCAACCAGCTTGTTGATAGTTCTGAAACTGTGCACCACCTCCATCGCGGTATTAAGGCTTAGTCGCTGCAAATCACGGTGTGGCTGAATTTTTCTCCAGTAGTTTTTCAGGTGTTTGAGTACCGTCAGTTTTCCGGCAGGAGTAAATTCATGGTTAACTCTTTGTTCTGGCGGGATCAGGTTGCGTTCGTTCTGTTCGATGAGGTCTTTTAGTTTGGGTACGGCCTTGACTGCCCCAAAAAATCGCATACTGCTGGTTATTTCAAGACTGTTATCGATTTTTACCGGAGCGCCCGGCCTGGCTAGGTCGATATAATGCACACAGTCCTGAGAGGGTTCGGTATGGTATTCAAAAAAACTGACCAGATGTGCGGTAATGCGGTAGCTGATCTCAATTTGATCCGGTGCCAGGGTATCAGGGGATGAGGTATACAGGATCAGCGCGCGTAGCAGTTCTCTTTGCGGGTTGGTATGGACTATCTGTTTAGGATAAGCATAGACCATTTTGTCGGAAATCTGGCTACTTTCAGCAAAATTGTAGGTACTGAACAGCTGCTCCCATGCCGATGATTCAATTTCGACATAGCGCATCAATTCCAGTTTAATCTGCTCGGTTGCAGCGCGCAGCAGTCTGACGCACAGCACAGGCATGTCATCCTTGAGATACCTGGGCTTTTTTTCTATTAACTGGAATTCCTTGACACATACCGCATAGGCTTCGATCACCGCTCGCATGAAACCATGCATTTTCTGCCATTGGTGCATACCCTGAAAATCCTGCAAATGCGGCGCACTCAAATATAATTTGAGTAGCTCGGCATGCAAGGGTTGCCCTGTTTCATCCAGCAACATGATAATTTCCAGGCGCACTTCAAGGTGGAAGCCTGAAGCGTCCTTGAGCGAGATCAGCCAGGCGGTGATTTCATCC
>CAIRBC010000284.1 GCA_903876685.1 uncultured Nitrosomonadales bacterium
ACCAAGCCAAACCGCTCCCTCCCCCGAAGGGGGAGGGCTGGGGAGAGGGCGAAGGTTAATGGCTAGGGTCGATGAAATAGGTGCGCAAGCGCACCCTACGAAATGGAGGTTCATGGGTAGAGATGGGGAGATAACCAGCCACTTGGGTGCTGTCTTTTGGCAACCTAGTGGAGTGGCTAGTGGGTTCATCAGGGAAACGGGCATGATGGGTTTCATCATCAGGGGTGGCAATTTGCCATGCCCGTTAGATGAACCGAAAAAAACATTCTTCCAAACCACTCCCCTACGCACCCTGAAAACTCGCCCTTCAGCGAGTGGTGGTGTTTGTTCCGGCCTGACGGCCGGTGTTTTAAACCAGTAAGGAATTTGGATAAATTGAAAACCCATTTTTGCTGTTTGGCTATGCTGGCCTGTGCAACCGCAAATGCGGGCACCCCACCTGATGCAGGGCAACTGTTGCAGCAATTGCAGAATGAACGGGGCGTGCCACTACCCCAAAAAATGAACCCGGATGGTGCGCCTGCACCTCAGTTGATGGCACCGGTAGCCGGGCTTTCCGTCACCGTCACAGAATTCCGCTTTGCCGGTAATAGCTTGCTGACTCAGCAAAAACTTGCGCTGGCGGTTGCAGACTATTCGAATCATCCGCTTGGCTTTGCAGAGCTGCAAAATGCAGCAAATGCTGTCGCGCAAGTGTATCGTGAGGCGGGTTGGATTGTACGAACCTTCCTGCCCAAGCAGGACATCAAAGACGGCATCGTCACGATCCAGATTGTCGAGGCGGTATTTGGCAAGCTGAAACTTGACGGTGCAGCTAGTCGCATCTCAAACGAACGTATTCAGCGCGGCATTGCCGCGCAACAGGCTAGTGGCGCACCGATCAATAGCAGTGCTATAGACCGTGCGCTGTTACTGGTCGATGACCTGCCTGGCGTCAAAGTCAGCGGTAGCCTGCAATAAGGCGAGTACCCGCATGAAACCGACCTGATCTTGAAGGTGCAACAGGCGCCATTGTTGAACGGAGATGCCGGGTTGGATAATAGCGGAGCACGGTCTACGGGTAGCGCACGCCTTACCGCCAACCTGAATCTAAGCAGTCCGCTGAGTCTGGGTGATCTGTTCAATGCAAACGCCATGCACACTCAGGGCAGTGATTACCTGCAACTGAAATGGACACTGCCCGTAGCTGATGATGGCTGGCGTATTGGCGCATACCTGTCTAACCTGAGCTACAAACTGGTCACAGCGGAGTTTGCTGCACTCAACGGCCATGGCAGTTCGGATAACCTGGGTGCTGAAGCCAGCTATCCACTGCTTCGCTCGCGCCTCAAGAATTTGTATCTTAATTTGAATTACGACCACAAGGGTTTTGACAACCAGTCGGCCGGCGTTACCCAGTCCCATTATCAAACCGAAAGCGGGGCGATTTATCTCAGTGGCAACCTGTACGATAGTATGGGGCTGGGTGGAGTTTACAGCGCAAGTGTGGCGCTGATAACGGGACATATGGCGCTGGGCGAAATCAACAGCGGAGAAAATGCGACGCATAACGGAAACTTCGGCAAATTTCGTTATGGTTTTTCCCGGCAGCAGGTCATCAGCGATAATATTTCTGTTTATGCGGGGGTGTCTGGCCAGAATGCCAATAAAAGGCTTGATTCCTCAGAAAAATTCTATCTGGGCGGCTCAAACGGCGTGCGTGCCTACCCGGGCAGCGAAGGTGGCGGCTCGAGCGCCAATCTGTTCAACCTGGAATTACGTGACAGCCTGCCTTACGGCTTTAATTTAACCGGGTTCTTCGACATGGGACACGTCATCAATTATGACGGCAGCCCAAGTTACACCCTCAAGGGATCTGGTGCGGCACTCGCATGGCAGACCTCCTCCGGTCTTAATCTGAAAACAACCTGGGCACGGCGCATTGGTTCGAACCCGAACCCTACGGCGAACGGCAACGATCAGGATGGTACTCTGATCAAAAATCGTTTCTGGCTGACGATAAACCAGCAAATTTGACTTAAAAAACAAGGGGCAGATTCGAATGGCACTTACTTAAGCTTTTTTGAGTGACCATATTTCATTATTTGTTCCCTAGATTCATGCCTTGTTTTTGTCAGCAGGGGGTAGGGTTTGGAGCGTTTCTTGACGGCTCTTGGCTCAATTCTGCACGGTCGATTCCCGATCGACTGTTCAGTCATCAGAGCCAGTAGCTTTGTGATGTCATCCGTTAGCGTTGATGTTCCACTCCAGGCCAGCCAAAGTTGGAGAGCGTGCTTGAAAGGCCGGGGTCATAAAAAGGCCGGGGTCAGGTCTTGAAAATACGGTTAAAATCGATCAAGTCAATGAAGTTTGAAAGTGGCTGTCTGACTTAAATGATGCAGTTGCGCAAGCCTGACCCCGTGTCTGCACATTTTCAACTTACGACTCCTTGGTTGAGTGCGTCCGCACCCAATCCAGCAAAACCTTGTCCATCTGCACCTGCCAACCTGCCCCCTTCGCCTTAAAATAATCCAAAACTTCGCGATGGTAACGAATGGAAATTTGTACCTTATTATCTGCACCTACTGGACGACCACGACGACGCTTTTCCAGATCAGCGCGCATCAATACCGCTGCATTAGGCGAATCCTCATCTTCTGCTGGCTCAATACCATCCTGCACCATACGGTGTACACGTTTCCAATCCGTTTGGCTTTCACCGCGCTCGCGAGCAGAGCGCATTTCTTCAAGCGTCATTGTAGTCATTTTCGAGCCAGTCATAATATATCTCCCGTTCATCTCGATGAGCATGCCTAAAACTGATAATGTGAGGCACCTCACCTGGTTGATAAACTAACGTCAGCACAGCCAATTCATCAAACACGTATGCAAAAACCTGCTTGCGCACTTCACGCCCTCGCGGGCTATCTATCTCGTAGCGGTATTCACTTTCGAGCACTAAGTCGGCATCCAGAAAATCGAGACCATGCTTGACGATATTCGCCTTGCGTTTGGTGTCTTTCCAAGTATATCGTGTGCTCATACTATTATTGTAGCTTCAATAAATAATTTTTGTCGGTTTTTTGATGGAATGGAAAAAAAAATGAAATCAACATGATTTTAAACAACACTGCTTAAAGCCGGAATTTTGCCGAGTCCCCAAGGGGATTTGTCGAAATCCCGACCATTAAAATCACCAGCACCTGCAAGATTCTTCAGAAGCGAATCATTCTTCCCACAATGACAGATAAGTAATTGCCATTGCAGGTAATTTTTTGGATCACCAGATTACGGACAGTCATAAGTTATCTGACACAGTTGGGCATCAACGCCCGCTTTGTGGCATGGTATTGGCAATGCCGTAAAGCAGCAGCGTGCCAATTTCGGACGTTCATGTGACTGAATTTGATGTTCCGCTTTATCCAAGATAGCTGTCATTTAGTTTCGGGCGCAACCACATCTCGTGGGTGTTTTTTGTAGTGAAAATGCACAAAACGCTTAATCTAACCCGTGTATGATTGCTCCACTCGGATACATTCACGCTCGACTTCCAGCAACATGGGCGCATGAGGTACTATGTATGCAAGAGCGCTTGACCTATAGCATCCTCGTGACCACTTAGAATCAAATAGTTACAGTAGATCAGGAGTAAATATTCGGCTAACCCATAGAGTCCACTCAAGCGCCGACCAAAGAAAGATTAAATAGTACGGGACAGAAAAAAAGGCCGGGGTCAGGTCTTGAAAATACGGTTAAAATCG
>CAIRBC010000285.1 GCA_903876685.1 uncultured Nitrosomonadales bacterium
GGAAGTGGTGACATCCTGGTTGATGGCGGCGCGTCCGCGATCAGTCTGGCCGGTGCCTTGACTACTACCAGTGCTACATCGACAGCGGTCAAGATACAGAATGCCACGACAGCCACTTTGGGTAATATCACTGCAACTGGAGCGACCGTGCTGGGTGTAGCAGGGAATCTGATAACGGGAGCTGTCACGCAGACCGGCGTGATTAACAGTGGCACATTGACAGGTAACACGACAGGTACCGTCTTGCTGTCTGGTGCTAATACGCTGAGTAATCTGGGTAGCTTCACCAGCGTAGGAGGCTTTACGCTGAATGACAGCACTGGTGGGCTGAATGTGACCGGAAATGTGAGCGACAGCACTGGATCGGTATCTATAAGCACTGCGGGCGGCATACTGGCATTGGGTAATAGCAACGTTAACGGAGTCGGTGTTACGCTGAAGGGGGTGGGTGTAACCGGCACGGGTAATGTGGACGGTGGAAATGGAGAAATTCTGGTGGATGGCGGTGCTGCTGCAATCAGCTTGAGTTCTCTGACAACCACGAGTTCTTCCGCTAAGGCCGTGACGGTGAAAAATGCGAGTAATGTTTCGCTGGGAAATATCAGCAGTGCTAATGGAACGACTGTGCTAGGTGCGGGGGATATCAGCGGTACTGTAACTCAGACTGGCATCATTACAGCGGCCACCTTGACGGGCAACACAAATGGTAATGTGCTATTGGATAAAAGTAACAAGATTTCCAATTTAGATAAGTTCAGCTCAAATGGTTTGACGGTTAATGATGTGATGGGTTTGCTAACCGTAACCGGTGCAGTTGAAGGTGGCAGCGGTGATGTGCTGGTGAAAAATACCGGTGATCTGGCACTAAAGAGCGCAACGGGTAAAGTTCATTCAACCGGAGCTAATGTAACGTTAGTGGCAGGGCAAGTTTTCATCAATAATTATGGAAGCGGCGCAGTGAGTGTGAGCGATGCAAGCAAACGCTGGCTAGTTTATACCAATGATCCGACCCCGGGCAACTTTAGCAGTAACCGCGGTAACCTGCCTTATGACTTCAAACAATATAATAAGTTTTATGGTGTAGTTAACGTCGATAGTGTGACTCCAGTAACTGGAAATGGCGTCATTTACAGTTACGCGCCAACGCTGACAGTTACGCTGGTTGGTGAGGCCAAGAAGCCCTATGACGGCAACACTGACGCTAAACTGCTTGATCAGAATTATTCCTTAACAGATTTGATTGATTCCGACAAAGCGACTATTATTTCGACCACGGCTCCTTATTACGATACACCCAATGTCGGTATCAACAAGAATATTACCGTAGACAGCCTGGTCATGGCGACGAAGGACAGGGATCCCAAGGATCCTAATGCTAAAGATGTCATTGGTTATAAAGTTTCGAAGGCTACAGGTAATATCGGTATTATCGAAAGCGTGATTGATATTAAACCGCCAGTGCAGGAACAACCTCCCGTGCCACCGGAACCTATCATCCACGGCTTGACTAATGGAGCTGATACGCAGAACATCATATTGCCGCCTTTGCCGACGAATGTGCCGGCTACTTCGACGATAGCGGTATTTGTGAATCGTAATGGAGTGACTACGCCGGCAGAGAACGGCTTGCTGGTATCACATACCACTGTAGGTGTTTCGGTCAAACCTATCGATAATCCGCCCGAGGGTCTCGAAGGGGTCGGTCGTGTAATGAATACTTTTACTTTCCGTATGAAGTTTGGCGGGTCAGTGTTGAGATTTACCGCCAGAGTCAGTGATACCGGCATTGATATTACGCCTGAAGATGAAAATGCAGCCGTTTTGGCCGATACCCAGCGTAATTCGGTCGTCAGCGCAGCATTAGTTGCCTGCAGACAAATGAGTGTGCCGGTGGATCAGATCAGGGCTGTATTTTTTGAGATGTAGAGTTCCACAGACGCAATAACAAAATCGATGTTTCAACAAATCCCAGCTTCGTGCGCAATCATGAAGCTGTTTTTGTTTTAGATTTTCACTTACAGGCTGACTTGCTTCTCCTCGCCCAATTGCGTGATAAACAGCGTCTGCTGGTTGTTTTATCATGAAAGCCAGCATGGTGTATTCATGATCAGATTGGCAACATTGCCAAGCATGTTAGTCGATAATAGTAGGCATAAAAATGACAGACATATCCAATATTCAGCCTGATAGTCGAGGAGAATCTTCCAACATGTTAAATCCAGTTTTGTTGTTTGGAATGGGACGCAGTGGAACAACTTTGGTGATGCAATTATTGGGTACCTCCGGTCGAATTGCTTTTGACCGGGTTTATCCCTTTGAAGTAAGGTATTTGACTTACTTGTTGCGCTGGGCATTATTACTGGAACAGCAATGGCAACCCGATCAAAACTGGAATTCGAGTGAAAACTTCAATCCACCAGGTTCGCCGATTGGGGCATTCCCTTACATTGATGCCGAACTATGGAATGGCAAGGAGTTGTGGCCCTCATGTTTTGCATCGGCCTGGCAAGCATTTTCTACTGCCACGATTTGCAAAACTAGGCAAAGTGGCAAGCCTGGAATTGATCCAGCGTTCTATGCGGAGAAAATTCCATTATGGGTGTTGGAATATCTTGCGTTGCAACCGGTAAGTTACAAGATCATTTTATTGATGCGCGATCCACGGGATATTTTTCTTTCGATCAACGCTTTTGATAAACAGCGTGGATTTGCCGGGTTTAACCGTAAACCCAGTGATAGTGACTGGGATTTTGCCAGGCGATTAGTGGCTTCATTTTTAAGAAGAATGAAATTCATCCGTCACTCTCAAGCTGCCCAGAATTGCATCCTGGTTAAATATGAACAGTTGGCCATCGATTTGCCAATGGAAACACAACGTCTGAGTCAATGGCTGGGTACGGAACTCGATGCGAACGAGGTCAAAAAAAAGGAGGTGAATTTACAACACCATATGACCAGTGCAAGCCCTGAAAAATCGGTAGAACGCTGGCGTCGTGAACTGTCTAGTGAGTTGAACGAATTTTTTCTGAAGGAACTGGGTGATGAGTTGCGCTCTTTTGGTTATGAAAGTTAATATTTTGCAAACTTGCCAGCTATCCACAAATCCTCAAAATCAACTTCAATTTTGGACAAAAATGGTTAAAGAAGCCGTTTAAAACACAAAATTGTAAGGCTTCAATAAGCGTAGTGCATTTCGCCGTATGAAAATTGTCCACTTAATCTTTGAGGTTGCAGAGAGTTCAAAACAATGGCGAATAGAAATCTTGTTCGTTAACATGAAACTCGCGCAGCGATCGTACTCTCCCTCGCCCGCTTGCGGGAGAGGGATGGGGAGAGGGGAAACGGGCATGATCGGTTTCATCATCAGGGGTGGCAATTTGCCATGCCCGTTAACGTGAAACTCGCGCAGCGATCGTCTTCTCCCTCGCCCGCTTGCGGGAGAGGGATGGGGAGAGGGAAACGGGCATGATGGGTTTCATCATCAGGGGTGGCAATTTGCCATGCCC
>CAIRBC010000286.1 GCA_903876685.1 uncultured Nitrosomonadales bacterium
AATGTCAATAATTTTTCGCCGCTTGTAAAACAGCTTCAATTTATTTATGACATGCTGGCCATTGAGCATTACGATTTACTTTTATTTCTTTCGCCTATTTTTTGAATTCATCGAGCGTTACAAGAAGCCCGGTTGCCTCATAATGATCAATAATCAAATCAATATTTAAAAGTTTTTATGTTTAAGAGTTAAGTAGAGTGGGGGCAGGTGATTGATGCAATGCCTCAATCACCTGCCCCCGAAAACTCAACGGATGCTAAGGTTTTATGCACAGGTCATTGAACGGAAAATATCAGTGATTGCTTGAAATTATTTTAAGGCAATCTGAATCATGAAAATAGCGGTTTGAGAATCGCCAAGTAAAACTTTTGAAATATTAATTTCATATTTGTTTGTTATAAATTAATAATTCCATTCTGCCTACGTCCCATGAAAACGCAACCCAATCTGCTTGACCGTATTGACCACGCCGTATTTGGCGCGCTCTATGCAAACTCTCTGGTTTATAACACTTGCTGGGAAGATCCTGCTGTGGATAGACAGGCCTTGCAATTGCAAGCGGGCGACAACTTGCTGGCGATTACCAGCGCCGGTTGCAATGTGCTCGATTATGCGCTGGCAGGCGTAGCCAGTATCGATGCCGTTGATGCCAATCCACGTCAGACTGCGCTGCTGGAACTTAAGCTGGCGGGCATAAGAGGGCTTGAGTATGAAGATTTTTTTGCGCTATTTGGTCGCGGTTATCATGCGCGTGCGCATGATCTGTACCGGGATGCCTTGCGACCCCAATTATCAGAATTCGCATGTAGCTTCTGGGATAAAAAAATGGGATGGTTCGCCAGTCCGGCGGGTAGTTTCTATTACCACGGGCTTTCCGGTGTGGTAGCGCGTTCGTTCAGAACTTATCTGCGGGTGCGTCCGGTATTATCCAAGGCAGTACATGCCTTGCTGGATATTCAAAACCCGGTAGAGCAGAAAAGCCTTTATAACGAAAGAATCAGCCCCCTGCTGTGGGGTCGCGGCATGAACTGGGCGCTATCCCGGCAATTGACCATGACCTTGCTCGGCGTGCCCTACCCGCAGCGCCGTGAAGTTCAGGCACAGCATCAAGATGGCGTTGCCGGATTTATACGCGAGGCAATTGAATATGTATTCTGTGAGCTGCCGGCGCGTAATAATTACTTTTGGAGCGTCTATGTACGCGGTCACTATACTGCGGGCTGCTGTCCGGAGTATTTGAAATTTGAGAACTTCCATAAATTAAAAAATGGTCGTGCCGAAATTATTCGACCGCATACCTGTACCATCACCGAGTTTTTACAGAACAATAACAAGCCACTGAACAAATTTGTCTTGCTCGATCATATGGACTGGATGGCGAGCTACTACCCTGAAGCCCTCATTGAAGAATGGCAATGGATTTTAAAGCGAGCCGTGCCTGGAGCCAGACTGATATTCCGCAGCGCACATCGCCGCCCGCGCTATCTCGAAGCACTGCGCTTTGGCGAAAATCGCTGTAATTTGCGCGAACTGCTTGAGTTCAAGGATGCTTTGGCACTTTCTCTGCAACCGCAGGATCGGGTGCATACTTATGCCGGTTTTCATATCGCAGACGTACCCGCTTGATGAACGACGCACGCACCCTCTGGCAACTATTTCGTGGCATGCCTGCTGAGGTCAATCACGCGCATCGGCTACAGGGATTCTATGCAGCTCAGGCAGCCGATTATGATCGTTTTCGCGAACGGTTGTTGCCGGGTCGCGCCGAATTAATGGAATGGCTGCAACCTGAACCGGGTGAGCGGATTGTAGAACTTGGTGCAGGAACCGGTCGCAACCCGGAATTTTTTCGTACTCGCGTACCCGCATTGAAAAACCTGACTCTGGTCGATCTATGTCCTGCGCTGCTGGCAAAGGCTCACGAACGCTGGGCTGATTCCTCTAACGTCTTGATAATTGAAGCGGATGCCTGTATCTGGCGACCCGCAGAACCCGTTGATGCCGTCTATTTTTCCTATGCTTTAACGATGATTCCTGACTGGCGTGCCGCGTTGGAAAATGCGTTGGCGATGTTACGACCCGGTGGACGACTCGCGGTAGTTGACTTTACCCTGACACGGCATCAATCCAGACTGGCGAAACACTTCTGGCATAAATGGTTCAGCCACGACGGGGTAAATCTCAACCAGCAACATACCGAAATGCTGACCGGACTGCTGCCATTTTACGAATTACGCGAGTATCGAACACAGATACCTTATTTGCCAGGGCTCTCGGTACCTTATTATTTATACTCAGGAATCAAGGGGTGAAGCGACACGGCATATTTGCCAAACCAGTTTCTGTGATCAAAGTTTATAGGGAATCAATAGGGCCAGCGTCGATTTGTTCTATTAACAATATAATTAGCCTAGTCAGAAAGTTGAAATAGAAAGTTGGAACGAGCTACCATCAATTGAGGCGGCGCCGGTTGATTGTGATTTTGGTGGCTATATGCGGTTGATCAGCGCCATAAAAAAGTGGATGATACGCTTAGCATTTTTTTAGCTAAGTCTATATTTTTATTCCATAAGGAGTCACCATGAGCGTAGAACAAAATGATCAACTGGCATTGAGCGATGTCGCCGCACGCACGCTGGCCAATGCTACCAAGACCATTCCGCAACTTTCCACCATCACCCCGCGCTGGTTACCACAATTGCTGAGCTGGGTACCGCTGGAAGCCGGTATCTACCGCGTCAACAAGGTAAAAGATGCTTCGCGCGTGACCGTTGCCTGCTCGCAACGTGATGAACGCGTTCTGCCACAAACTTTTGTGGATTATGAAGAATGGGGTCGTGAATATATGCTCTCGGCGGTAAATACCGTGGTGGATGTGCATACTCGTGTGTCTGACCTGTACAGCAGTCCGCACAATCAGATCAAGGAACAATTACGCCTGACCATCGAAACCGTCAAGGAACGTCAGGAAAACGAACTGATCAACAACAAGGAATACGGGCTGCTGAATAATGCAGCCCCTGAACAACGTATCAAGACCCGCACCGGCGCACCCACCCCCGATGATCTGGATGAACTGATTACCAAAGTTTGGAAAGAGCCTGGCTTCTTCGTGGCTCATCCGCTGGCCATCGCTGCCTTTGGTCGTGAATGCACTCGTCGCGGCGTTCCCCCGCCTACCATTACCATTTCTGGTTCACCTTTCCTGACTTGGCGCGGTATTCCGCTGATCCCGTCGGACAAGGTTCCTGTGGTAAACGGCAAATCCAGTATCATCCTGTTGCGCACCGGTGAAAGCCGTCAGGGCGTGGTAGGCTTGTATCAGCCCAATCTGCCTGGCGAACAAAGCATGGGCTTGTCAGTGCGCTTCATGGGCATCGACCGTCGCGCCATTGCGTCTTACCTGATCTCACTGTACTGCTCTCTTGCCGTGCTGACCGACGACGCGCTCGCCGTGCTCGAAGACGTCGAAGTGGGTAAGTACCATGAGTACCAATAAGCGGCCCATACCCGACAGCATCCCCGAGCCAGCTAACGCAAACCATGATCTGAGCGCACTGAGCAGCGGACAAGACTATGTACCGGATGTGGCACTAATCGAACGCCTGGCTAACGAATTGTTCGCAGGCGTTCCGGGTGCCTTGTCGGGTGCCACGCCTTCAATGGGTTCAGCCATGCCGCCGCGCAACCACGATCTTGCCATTCCACTGACCGGTGCCGATCCGCTCGACTTGCATCTCGACACCCCTGACACGCCGCGCGCGCCGCAACTACCGGTGAGTCAAGCGTGGGCACCGGGTGCTGCGCTGGTATTGCCTGAGCTGGATTCCGGCTATCAGGGAGAGGATGTTTTGCGTGAGTTGCTCAAAGACAATGCGCGTGAACATCCCAAGCTGACAGGTGCTACACTCTACTTTCTCAACGAGGGTGCTGCTTACAGGCAGCCACAGTCTCAGGGAGTACCGTCAGCCCGGGGGGTGCAGCCTGCATCATCGACGGGTCATTCCCCCATTGCAGGGGGCGGTACCAGTCAGATAGTTAGCTCGGGTCATGCGCCGTTCGATGTACTGTCGGTGCGCCGGGATTTTCCCATCTTGAAGGAGTTGGTGAACGGTCGTCCGTTGGCATGGCTGGACAATGCCGCGACCACGCAGAAGCCACAATCGGTCATCGATCGCCTGACGTACTTTTATCAGCACGAAAACTCCAATATTCACCGTGCAGCCCATGAACTTGCCGCACGCGCCACCGATGCCTATGAAGGTGCACGCGACAAGATTGCCAAGTTTCTCAACGCCAGTTCCAGCAGCGAGATTGTTTTCGTGCGCGGTACCACGGAAGCCATCAATCTGGTCGCGAAGAGTTGGGGTAAGAAGCACATCGGCGAAGGTGACGAGATTCTCATCACCCATCTGGAACATCATGCCAACATTGTGCCCTGGCAGCAACTCTGTGCCGAAACGGGTGCAAAGTTGCGCGTGGCACCGGTGGATGAAGACGGTCAGGTGTTGTTGAATGATTACGAACGTCTGCTCAACGCGCGTACCCGACTGGTATCGTTCACCCAGGTCTCCAATGCGCTAGGCACAGTGACACCCGCCAAACAGATGATCGAGATGGCGCATCGTTATGGCGCGCGGGTATTGCTGGATGGCGCGCAATCGGTCTCGCATTTGCGTGCGGATGTGCAATATCTGGATTGCGACTTTTTCGTGTTTTCAGGACATAAAATATTCGCTCCCACCGGCATCGGCGCGCTCTACGGCAAACCGGAAGTGCTGGAGGATATGCCTGCCTGGCAAGGCGGTGGCAACATGATCGAGGATGTCACTTTCGAGAAGACCCGCTATCACCCGGCACCTGCAAAGTTTGAAGCGGGAACCGGTAATATCGCCGATGCAGTCGGCCTGGGTGCGGCCATCGACTATGTGCAAAAGCTTGGTATTGACAACATTAACCGCTATGAACATGAACTGTTGGTGTATAGCATGCGCGAACTGGGCAACATTCCCGGTCTGCGTCTGGTTGGTACGGCACCGGACAAGACCAGCGTGTTATCTTTCGTGCTGGAAGGTTATCAAACCGCTGAAGTCGGCGAAGCGTTGAACAAGGAAGGCATCGCGGTGCGTACCGGTCATCATTGCGCACAACCGATCCTGCGTCGTTATGGTTTGGAAACAACGGTGCGTCCTTCACTGGCGCTTTACAACACTCGTGAGGAGATTGACCGCCTGGTGAGTGTAGTGAGGCAGTTGGCAAGAAGGTAGTCGTTGTCATGAATAAAGCCCCGATGGCATAGAGTCAATCGGGGCTTTTTCAAGTTTATGAATTACGGGAATTTTGCGCAAATCCAGAAGATTTTCTCTTGAAATTAGACGGCTATATTTTGCTTATCTTCGATAATCAGCTAACTAAAGAATAATTGTTTATTTCACAGTCTGAACTATCCTGAGTAGCATAGTTCGAATGAACTTTTACATTTATTCGCTGGAGCGCTCATGTTACGCCATAAATATCTGAGACTGTTGCTGCAAAACAATTTATCACTCAATCAACTGGAATATGAATTAATCGATACTGCCACTCAAGGCATGGCGTGCCATTTTGTGGGAATGCAATTGTCGAGTACCTTCCACCCGGTATTGCTGGCGGACGGGCAGCTTGCCGGACGGGAAGCAAAGCTGGCTGCCTATGTTCCAGGTCTGGGTAATATTTCCAGTGAGGCCGCTTTTGATCGTGCGATAGCAGAGGATCGGTTGGTGCAATTTGATCGACTGGTGCGCACTATCCATCTATTGAACCATGCACACAGCGAAGCCGGGCACCAACAGCTGTTTTTAAATGTGCATCCGCGCTTGCTAAACAGTGTCAGCGATCATGGACGTACCTTTGAGAAAATTTTGCATTACTACTCGGTACCAACCACGCAGGTGGTTATCGGGATTGTGGCGTCGGCAGTTAAGGACGGCCTGGAGAATGCCGTGCAGAATTACCGGAATCTGGGTTATCAAATCGCTATCGACAATTCAGGTTCTGGCACACTGGAAAAGTTATTTCATCAACGTCCCGGTTTTGACCAACAGGGCTCTCTCGACAGCCTGGCATGGTTTAACAGGGTGCTGGATCTGCGACCGGATTTTGTAAAATTGGATGATATCCGGACTGGCGGACTGGCCTCGCAGCTTGTTTTAAAACGACTGATTGATTTGTTACAGGGCGTGGGCGCCAAGGTGGTATTACAGAATTTAGCAGCCCACTACCCGTTGGAAGAGATCTTGGCTCAGGGCTTGAGCCAGGCTGAGCTGAGTTTAACGTGAAACTCGCGCAGCGATCGTCTTCTCCCTCGCCCGCTTGCGGGAGAGGGATGGGGAGAGGGAAACGGGCATGATGGGTTTCATCATCAGGGGTGGCAATTTGCCATGCCCGTTAGAGGCAATGAGAGAGCGCCAGCCAGCATAGCCCTGAGGCGATGCTGCTCATGCTATCTCATGCTATCTCATGCTATCTCATGCTATCTCATGCTATCTCATGCTACAAACCCGGCTTTCACCGCGATCCTTCCCGGATTTCCTCAGGATTTACAGTCGGGTCGGCTTAGTACGCGGGCCAGAATCCGCTCTTCCAGTTGCGCGAAAGCGGCATGGCCGCGTGAGCGGGGTCTGGGTAGCTCGATGCGTTCATCGAAAGTGATGCGTCCGTCTTCGATCAACACTACGCGATCCGCCAGGGCTATCGCTTCCTGCACATCATGCGTGACCAGCAAGGCGGTAAAGCCGCGCTCACGCCATAGCGATTCTATTAACTGTTGCATCTCGATGCGGGTCAGCGCATCCAGCGCCCCCAGCGGTTCGTCGAGTAGTAATAGTTCCGGATCATGCACCAGCGCCCTGGCAAGGGCAACGCGCTGGCGCTGTCCACCTGACAATACCGCCGGCCATTCCGCTGCACGATCTTCGAGGCCAACCTGACGCAGTGCCTGGGCGGCAGCATCGTTAAGCTTGGGCAAGCCCAGCGCTACATTGTCCAGCACACGCTTCCAGGGCAACAAACGTGAGTCCTGAAACATGATGCGCGTTTCCGGGCGATGGTGGTTGTCGGCAAAGGTGATCTGGCCGCTGTCCGCCTTTTCGAGTTCGGCGATCAGTCGCAGCAGCGTGCTTTTACCACAACCGCTGCGTCCTACCACCGCCACGAATTCACCAGCGTCAAGATTCAGTTGTGTTTGTTGCAAAACCATACGCTCAGCATAGGATTTCGATAAATTGCTGATCGCAACGCGTATGCCGCGTCTGGCCGGCACTGCGGCTGCGAGGCATTCCAGTTCAGTTTGGTTCATTTGCATATTCATCCCCGATTATCTGTAGCCTGGATGCCAGCACAGAAAGTAACGTTCCAGCAAGCGCGACAGCACATCTGCCAGTTTCCCTAATAACGCATATAACAATATCCCCACCAGCACCACATCAGTTTGCAGGAATTCTCGTGCATTCATGGTCATGTAACCGATGCCGGACTGAGCGGCGATGGTCTCTGCGACAATCAGCAGCACCCAAACCAGTCCCAGCGAGAAACGCACCCCCACCAGGATTGAAGGCAAGGCGCCGGGCAGGATCACGTCACGATACAGTGGCCAGCCATTTAGTCCGTAACTTCTGGCCATCTCGATCAGCCCTTTATCTACCGAGCGAATGCCATGAAAGGTGTTCAGATAAATCGGAAAAAATACCCCCAGCGAAACCAGAAACAGCTTGGCCGATTCGCCGATACCAAACCATAGGATCACCATTGGGATCAAGGCTAACGCCGGGATATTGCGGATCATTTGCAAGGTGGTGTCGAGCAGGGTCTCGGCTCGTTTGAAGGAACCGGTCAGCAAGCCCAATAATAGACCCAGGCTGCCGCCCACCATAAAACTGCTGACGGCGCGCCACAGACTCACGCTGAGATGAGTCCAGAGTTCACCGGAAAGCGACAGTGACCAGGCCGCCTTGGCAACCGCCAGCGGTTCAGGCAGGATGCGACTGGATAACCAGCCAATTTGCGCGGCAAGTTCCCAGGTGGATAACAACAGTACCGGCACCACCCAGCAAGTTAGCTTTGCTTGCAGAAAGTTACGGGAAATTCGCAGCTCCATTACAGATGTTCTTTCAAAGTGGCTTTTCTGACATTGATCTTGTTGGGGATAATCTTCAGTTCAAAGAAGGTATCCGCCACTTTTTGTTGATCATCCAGCACCTTGTCATCGACAGGCTTGTACACATGAACATAGTGTTTCAGGCTGGCTTCGATAATCTCCGGTGCCATGCCCTGCAGCGGTGATAACTGCGCCGCCGCTTGTTTAGTGTTTGCGACGATCCATTGACCTTGCTTGCTGACTTCTTCCATCAGGATCTTCAGCACATCCTGATTCTTTTCAGCATAGGGGCGCGCCCCCAGGAAAAACTGATGTCGGCTGACGACACCGGAGGCACTGATTAACTGGCGTGCAGCCACCTGTTTCTGAGTCGCGACATTGAACGGATCCCAGATTGCCCAGGCGTCGATGGAACCCCTTTCAAAAGCGGCGCGGGCATCCGCCGGTGCCAGATACACCGGTTCGATATCACTATATTGCAAACCGGCTTTTTTCAGTGCGCTGACCACCAGCCAATGCACGTCTGAACCCTTATTGAAGGCGATGCGCTTGCCCTTCAAATCGGCAACGCTTTTGATCGGTGAATCCTTGGGCACCAGAATGCCTTCCGCTTCTGGTGAAGGCAGTTCATAGGCGACATAAACAAAATCGGCACCGGCTGCCAGCGCAAACACCGGCGGTGCTTCCCCTACATAACCGAAATCGACCGCACCCACATTCAGCCCTTCCAGCAGTTGCGGACCTGCGGTAAATTCGTTCCATTTCACCTCGATGCCCAACGGTTGCAGGCGCTTTTCCAACGCTCCGTTCGCCTTGAGCAGCGTCAAGGCACTGGCTGCCTTCTGGAAACCGATACGTAACGGCGCTCTGCTTTCTGCCTGAGACAATCCGGAAAAAGTAAAGATCAGCGCGCCTGCCGCCAATGCTGCCAACCGCTTTAAGGTGTTTCGTTTGATAAGATTCATGTTATTTTCCTAAAGTAATTTACAAATATTTACCTGTTGCGTCTTGCAAAATCATGTCTGCGGCTTTTTCTGCAATCATCACCACCGGTGCATGGGTGTTGCCGGAAGTCAGGGTCGGCATCACCGACGCATCGACCACACGCAGTCCTTCCACGCCATGCACGCGCAGTCTGGCATCAACCACCGCCATCGGGTCGCTACCCATCTTGCAGGTGCCCACCGGATGAAAGATGGTTGCCCCATAGGCTCTGGCGAATTCCAATAACTCGTCATCTGTTGCAACCGCAGCGCCCGGCAAATGCTCGCTGTCGAGCAAACCATGCAGTGCAGGCTGGCTAGCCAGTTGGCGTGCAAACTTTATCCCTGCGACGGCGCAGCGCTGATCGGTGGGTGTGCTCAGATAATTGGCTTGAATCGCAGGTGCTTGCAGGGCATCGCGCGATTTGATATGAATCGAACCACGCGACTGCGGCCGCAACTGACAGACCGAGAAGGTACATCCCGGCCAGAGGTGTGGAGCGCCGCCTGCTGCATCCGCTGACAACGTGGCAAAATGAAACTGAATATCCGGGGTTCTGGATTCGGGCAATACCCGGGTAAACAATCCGCCCTGGTTGATGCCAATGGCCAGCGGCCCGCGGCGTTTGAACAGATATTTCAAGCCGATGCGCATTTTTCCTGCCAGCGTGCGCAAGTCATCATTAGTGGTAATGGCTTTCTTCACCTTGTACATCAGTCGCAACTGCAAGTAATCCTGAAGGTTTTCACCTACACCGGGCAGGTCTTTCAATACTGGAATGTCGTGTGCCTGTAATAACGCGGCGTTGCCTATGCCGCTCAATTGCAAAAGTTGCGGGCTTTGTACCGCACCTGCGGCCAGTATCACTTCCTTGCCACACAGCACCTGTTTTTTCACGCCATTTTGCACATAACACACGCCCTGAATTTGCGAACCCTTGGCGATCAGGCGGGTGGCCTGAGCATGGGTCTCGACGGTGAGATTGCGCCTTTTTCTGGCCGGGCGCAGATACGCAACCGAGGTACTGCAACGCCTGCCGTGTTGCGTGAATAATTGGTAATAGCCCACCCCTTCCTGGCTTGCGCCATTGAAATCATCATTGCGCGTAATCCCTAGCTCGCTACCTGCGCCGATGATTCCTTCCATTAATTCATGCCGTTCGCCTATATCCGAGCAGTAAAGCGCACCCTCGGCACCGTGATACTCTGAAGCACCGCGTGAATTCTTTTCAAACTTGAGGAAATAGGGCAGTACCCCTTGCCAGCTCCAGCCGTGATTGCCCAGTGATTGCCAGTGATCGTAATCTTCCGCCTGACCACGCACATAAATCAGTCCGTTGATCGAACCCGAGCCACCCAGACAGCGGCCGCGTGGCCAATAGATACGACGCTGATTCAAGCCAGCCTCAGGTTCGGTGTTAAACATCCAGTTATAGCGTGGGTTGAACATGGTTTTGCCATAGCCAATCGGGATATGTATCCACGGGTAGTTATCTGGAGGTCCCGCTTCCAGCAGTAACACTGAATATTTACCGCTTTCCGTCAGCCGGTTGGCCAGCACGCAACCGGCCGAACCCGCGCCTATTACGATATAGTCATGAACTTTGCCGACCTGAGAATCTTCCATATTCAAAGAAATGCCTGATTCTTGGCCAGAAAACGTACCGGTTTGGACAAGGCATCACGCCGGAAAGGATCGCCCAGTTCCTGTGTAACCAAGACTTCCAGTACGGTGGTGATACCGGCTTTCTGTGCCTCGCAAGCCGCACGCAGCGCCGGACCCGCATCTTCCAGACGATCGACGACGATGCCCTGTGCGCCCATCGAACGGGCAATTTCTGCAAAACTGGGATTAGACAGTTCACTACCAACAAAACGGTTGTTATAAAAATCCACCTGATTCTTCTTCTCTGCGCCCCACTGGCGGTTATGAAACACCACTGCCGTCACCGGGATGTGCTCGCGTACCGCCGTCAAAATTTCTCCCATGCTCATGCCCCAGGCACCATCGCCCACATAAGCGACCGCTGACCGTTCAGGTGCGGCCAGTTTGGCGCCGATGATAGTCGGCAAAGCGTAGCCGCAATTTCCGAAACTCATGGCCGCAAAAAAACTGTTTGCCTGCTTGAAGCGCAGATAACTGTTGGAGACCGAACATATATTGCCGATGTCGGTGGAGACCATGACGTTATCCGGCAAAGCCAGTTCCAGTTCACGCAGCAATTGCCGTGGATGGAGATGCGGACTGTCTTTGGCAATTTTCACACTCCAAGGGTCACGCTCGGCTGTCCAGTCGACAAGTTCACTTTCCCAGGCTTGTTTTTCGTCACGAATTGCTGCGCGCAACAGTGCGGGATTACCGGCCAGCTTGCGCTGCTGCAGGCGCGTAAGCAACGCGAAGGCACTAGCCCTGGCGTCACCGCACAGACCTACCGAGATATTTTTCACCAAGCCCAGCATCCTGGGATCGGCATCGACCTGGATGATGCTTGCGTCTTTGGGCCAGTAGTCCAGACCATGTTGCGGCAGTGTGCCGAACGGACCCAGGCGCGTGCCCAGAGCCAGCACCACATCCGCCTGTGCAAGCAACTTCATGGCAGCCTTTGAACCCTGATAGCCCAGCGGTCCGCACCACAGCGGATGATCAGCCGGAAATGAGTCATTGTGCAGATAACTGTTGACCACCGGCGCATTCAATAATTCGGCTAGCGCGACGCAGGCAGTCACACCGCCCGACATCACCACCCCGCCACCCGCCACGATCACTGGAAAGCTAGCCTTGGCAAGCAGCTCCGCCGCTTGATCCAGACTCTGTTCGCCACCTGCGCCGCGCTCGATGCGGATCGGCCTCGGAATTTCAAACTCGAAATCGCCGTAAAAATAATCTCTGGGAATATTCAGCTGAGTGGGTCCCATTTCCAGCAAGGCACGGTCAAAGCAGCGACCGGTGATTTCGGCTATTCGTCTGGGATTATTGACATGACCCTGATACTTGGTAATCTTTGAAAAAATCGGTAATTGCTCAGTTTCCTGAAAACCACCCAGACCCACCGACATACTGCCGGTCTCTGGTGTAATCACCACCACCGGGCTGTGCGCCCAGTAAGCCGCACCGACAGCCGTCACAAAATTGGTAATGCCGGGACCGTTCTGCGCGATACACACCCCATGCCGCCCGCTTGCCCTGGCATAACCATCGGCCATATGCGCCGCACCTTGTTCGTGTACGGTCGGAATGAAACGGATGCCGGAGGCCGGGAACAAGTCCAGCGCGTCCATGTAGGCGGAACCGACAATGCCAAATACATCCGTCACCTGGTTAGCAACCAGTGTTTCGACAAAGGCTTCGCTACAGGTCATCCGGTGCTTGCCGTGCAATATTTCACGTTTACTGTCTGTGTTCATCAGCGCTTGATTCCTTGAGATAATGTTCAAGCTACTATAAAGTTCTCAAGTGCAAACACTAAACAATTTAACTTCATATCCTTTGCATTATTTTTGCTATGCGGCAAACACAGGAGCAGGTATCACACGCCTGCATGGGATTTGCTCGGATTACTAACCGAAGACAGGACTGTAGGGTATAGTTCGCTTATGCCTACTATCGTTTTCGACTCACACACCTTTGCCAAACACCTGCGCGCAACCGGATTCACGGAAGAACAGGACGAAGTTATCGTGGATGCTTCCCGCGATGCCTTGTCACCACTTGTGACAAATGAGGATTTAAAGATTATATTATCGAAAAAATATTGGCATGCGTGCCAAAAATGCAAGCTCAACCAACATTTCAACTCGTTAGGGATACGGGGCTTGGAATAGGGTAACAGAGGATTTTAGGATCAATTAATAATGCCTCATACCGAGTATGTTCAACTGGGCAAAACCGATAATGCGCGGCATGATGCGTATCAGCAGTTATTAAAGCAACAACTTGCTGAAATTACTCTGTTTGAAATCAGGAATGCAACCAATAAGGCTTGGGCACTGGGCAGCGTTCATTTCATTCATCGCATACAAACGCAGTCGATAAGACGGGTTCAGCCGAACGCCTAAGGGGGAGATCGAAGATCAAAAAAATTCAAGATCAATGGAGCCTGACCCCATTAATTTTACAATTTATTTTTTGCCTCGATTAAACAAATCTTCCATTTTTACCCAGTGCTTTTTTGATTATCTATACACATTTCTTCGGTAAACTCTAAACAATTAAATTTCATATCCTTTGCATTATTTTTGCTATGCTGCAGTAGCCAAACCATCGGTATGATTGAGGTTGGAGTGGCAGCGCATCTCACTTTCAGATGCGCTGTCGAACTACACCCGGGAATCATCTGATGAATAATGCTCACATAAACACAAAATGCAGTGAAATAATCACGCAACTGCTCGCAAAGGCCAAGATCGCACAGCGCAGCTATCAGACATTTACCCAGTCACAGGTGGATGAGACAGTGCTAGCGGCTGGCTGGGCGCTCATGGAACCTGCACGCAACCGTCAGCTGGCTGAAATGGCGGTGCAGGATACGGGGCTGGGTAACGTGGCGGACAAGATCCTCAAAAACCATCGCAAGACTCTGGGACTGCTGCGAGACTTGAAGGGTGCCAAAAGTGTCGGCGTAATTGCCGAAGATTCCGCTAATGGTATCGTGGAAATCGCCAGACCGGTCGGTGTGGTCGCCGCTCTGACACCCTCGACTAATCCGGTTGCCACTCCTGCCAACAAGATCATCAACGCACTGAAAGGACGCAACGCGGTGATCGTTGCTCCCTCGCCCAAGGGCTGGAACTGTTGTGCGACGCTGGTGGGCTTTATCAATGCAGAGCTTGCCAAAGTGGGTGCGCCGCCGAATCTGGTGCAGTATCTGCCCGCACCGGTGATCCGTGAGGCAACAGTGTCATTGATGCAGCTGTGTGATCTGGTGGTGGCCACTGGTTCGCAAAGCAATGTCCGCGCGGCCTATGCCAGCGGTACACCCACTTTCGGCGTGGGTGCAGGAAATGTCTGTGCCATTGTCGATGACTCGGCAGATTTGCCTGCGGCGGCAAATAATATCACCCGTTCCAAAAGCTTCGATAATGCCAGCAGTTGTTCTTCTGAAAACAGCCTGGTGATCCTCGATGCCGTATATCAGCAGACTTTAGGCGCACTGGAAGAGGCCGGCGGGGTGTTGCTGAATAGCGAAGAAAAGTGCGTTTTACAACGCTTACTGTGGCAAGACGGCAAGTTGAATCCACAGGTGATAGCACACTCAGCACAGCACATCGCAACGCTGGCCGGTCTTTCTCTGGCAAAGCAGGCAAAATTTCTGATGGTCACGGAATCCGGCTGCGGGTCGGACTATCCCTTTTCCGGGGAGAAACTGTCACCCGTGCTAAGCATCTATCGCGCCAGTGATTTTACACAGGCTTGCGCGATGGTTGCCGCCATTTATGCCTATCAGGGCGCGGGTCATTCGGTGAGTATCCATACCCAAAATGATGAAAATATATTGCGACTGGGGCTAGAGCTGCCGGTATGCCGCGTCATCGTCAATCAGGCACATTGTTTTGCTACCGGTGGAAATTTTGACAACGGACTGCCATTTTCCTTGTCGATGGGCTGCGGCAGCTGGGGGAACAATAATTTCTCGGAAAACCTGAATTACCGGCATTATCTGAACATCACCCGTATTGTGCGCAAAATTCCTGAACGGATTCCAACCGAACAGGAAATATTCGGTGATTACCTGCAGAAATTCGGCTGAATTGTTGATATATCGAGGGGGAGTGAAAAAATGTTCAATACCTTGCGAGCCTATGTCGACTATCAGGCCGAAACCCGGCCGGAGGCAATTTATCTGATTGCGCCTGAAGCGGGTCTGAGTATGACGTTTGCCGGGCTCAAGCTCGCTTCATTGCGGCTGTCGAATTATCTGGCCAGTCGCGGGATCACACCCGGCGAGAAGGTTGCCTTGCTGATGCACAATGGCTTTCAGACATGCAGGCTGTTTATAGGAGCCATTTATGGCGGTTATTGTGTAACCCCGATCAATCTGCTCGCCCATCCGCTGCAGCTAGAGTATGTACTCGAGCATTGCGACGCACGCATTATTTTCGCCGCAACAGAACAGATGGACAAACTGCGTAGCGCACTAACCAGGGTGAACCGCGAAATTATACGGGTCGAATGCGCGATCGATGCCAGGGAATTTCTACCTCAGGAACAGGGAACTGTCGCTGCAGTTGAACAGGGAACTTTAGCTGAAGTAACTGCTGAAAATCCCGCGTTGCTGATGTACACTTCGGGCACCACCGGAAAGCCCAAAGGGGTGGTATTGTCAAATCTGGCGGTCATCTCGGGCGGAAAATTTGTCAGTGCCGCTCACCAGTTATGCTCTGCAGACCGGGTACTGGCTACGCTGCCCTTGTATCACATCAACGCTCAGATTGTGACGGCCATCTCCCCGCTGGTGCATGGCGGCAGTCTGGTGCTGCCGCATCGTTTCAGCACCCGTCGTTTCTGGGAACTGGTCGCACTGTATCGCTGTACCTGGATTAATCTGGTGCCTACCATGATTGCTTATCTACTTGAAGCAAATGGTTGCAACCAGCGGAATGTCTCTGCGCTAAAGTTCTGCCGCTCGGCTTCTGCCCCGTTGCCTCCCAGTCAGCATCGTGCTTTTGAAGAAAAATTCAATATCGGCGTGATTGAAACCATGGGGCTGACCGAGACCGCAGCGCCATGTTTTTCCAATCCGCTGGAGCCAGCCAGCCGAAAAATCGGCAGCCCGGGCAAACCCTTTGGCAGCGAAGCCAAAATAATCGATGCGGATGGAAATATTTTGCCGCCAGAGGTACCCGGCGAGATCATGGTGCGAGGTGCAAACCTGATGTCACATTATTACAAGGATCCGGTACAAACGGCAAAAGCATTCACCCGGGATGGCTGGCTGCACACCGGAGATCTGGGATATTTGGATCATGACGGTTTTTTGTTTGTCACGGGCAGACTCAAGGAATTAATCATCAAAGGGGGCGAAAATATTGCCCCCAGAGAAATCGACGAAATACTGATCCGCCATCCTGCTGTACTCGAAGCGGCTGCGGTCGGCATTCCTGATCCGCATTATGGTCAGGAAATCATGGCGTGTATCGTGCTCAGACCTGAGCAAGGCAGTTGCGAAAACGAATTACGTGAATATTGCATTAAAGAACTGGGCACTTATAAAACCCCAGCCAGGTTCCATTTTCTGGCTGAGTTGCCCAAAGGCCCGTCAGGCAAGGTTCAGCGTCTGAAGTTGCTGGAGTGTCTATCGCAAAGCGCTTGATATCCACTTTGCAGCCTAATGCATAAGGTTATCAGAAAGAATTTGTTGGCAATAATGGTTTTGGTACTTAGGATAGTCAGGATTAGCTGTTTAATTAACCTTTTATCCTTCCGGAGCCATGCATGAACAAAACAACTTTCTCCCGCCGGAGCCTGATATCCACTCTTATCGGTACAGTCCTGCTAGCGGCGCTACCCTTGCAGGCTTTTGCCGCCGAACCCTTACGCATCGGCTTCCAGAAATCGTCGACCCTGACGCTAATCATCAAGGCCAAAGGCGGGCTGGAAAAGGCGCTCGCGCCGTTGGGGGTAACGGTACAATGGAACGAGTTCAGCTCTGGCCTGCCGCTGCTGGAAGGCTTGAATGTCGGCAGTATCGACTTTTCCGCCGACGTGGCCGATCCGGTGCCGCTGTTTGCCCAGGCTGCAGGAGCACAATTGACTTATGTGGCTCAGGAAGCACCCTCTCCAGGTGCACAGGCAATTCTTGTGCAGAAGGATTCTCCGCTACGCAGCATCACTGATCTCAAAGGCAAGAAAGTCGCGGTAGCCAAGGCTTCAGGCGCGCATTACCTGTTATTGGAATCTCTCAAAAAATCCGGACTGAAATGGAAGGATATAGAACCTGCCTACCTGCAACCCGCTGACGGACGCGCCGCCTTCGAGCGAGGCGCTGCCGATGCCTGGGTAGTCTGGGAACCCTTCGTGGCTGCGGTGCAAAAAGCGACTCAGGCCAGAGTATTGGCTGACGGTAATTTCGCCAATGTTGGCTATCGACGCTTTTATCTGGCCGCTACGCCTTACGCCAAACAGCATCCAGAAGTATTAAAGGCGGTGCTTGCCGAATTACGTAAAACCGGCGAATGGGTCAAGCAAAACCCCAAAGAAGCCGCTGATTTCCTCAGCCCATTGATCGGCATTGATGCGGCAACTGTGACCGTGGCAAATGCCAGGCGCACGCTGGAAGTGCAACCGGTTGATGAAACGGCACTGATCGAGCAGCAGAAAATCGCCGATGCCTTTACCGCAGAAGGCTTGCTGCCTAAAAAGATCGTGGTTCGTGACAACCCTGTTTGGGCATCACATCGCTGAGATAAACTGCGGTCAGTCTGCTAGCCACGCCACTTCTGCAAACGTCTGACGGCTTCCTGCAAAACCGCATCCTCCTTGGCAAAACAAAAGCGAAGCAGGCGCTCGCCCTCACTGCCCTGATAAAAAGCACTTCCGGGTATGCAGGCGACGCCGGTCTTTTCCAGCAGAAATAGAGCAGCCTGCTTGGCATTGGAGAAATCCAGTTTGTCGATATTGGCCAGCACATAATAGGCCCCTTGCGGAATCAGTGGAGCAAGCCCGGCCTCGGCGAGCCCTGTGCAGAGAATGTCGCGCTTGCGCTGATAGGCGTCACGCAAGCCTTGAAAATATTCGGGCGGCGCGGCCAGGCCGGCAGCGACACCATACTGTAAAGCAGAGGGTGCACAGATATATAGCAGATCATGAACCAGATTAATCGCCTTGGCCAAAGACTTTTCCGCCACGGCATAACCCAGCCGCCAGCCAGTAATGCTGAAGGTCTTGGAAAAACCCATGATACTGACGGTGCGTTTTGCCAGTTCCCCGACGCTGGCCGGTGAAATATGTCGACGCCCGTCATAGCTGATATATTCATAAATTTCGTCCGAAATCACCAGCAGCTTATATTCTCTGGCAACACGATCAATAATCAATAATTCGTTATGGTCAAACATTTTCCCGCTGGGATTCGAAGGCGTACAAATAATTATTGCCCTGGTGTTCGGTCGAACCGCAGCACGCAACGCAGTCTCATCCAACATAAATTGTGGCGCAGTCAGCGTCAGAAACTGTGGTTCGAGCGCACTTAAACGGATGGTATTCAGGTGATAACCATAATAAGGTTCGAATAATAAAACCCCGTCTCCCGGGTTTAACAACGCCGTCAGGGTTGCTGCAAAGGCACCGGTAGTGCCGCTACTGACTACAATCTGCTGCTCGGGATCCACACTCAGCACATTATCCCGCAGCAATTTTTCTGCGATTGCCTGGCGCAAGGGCGCGATCCCTTCGGAGGGCGTGTAAGTATTATGCCCGGCAACAATTGCGTTAATCGCTGCTTCACGAACCAACGCTGGCGTAGGCAAATCACCCAACCCCTGCCCTAAATTGATTCCGCCAACCCGTTCACAATGACGGGTCATCTGGCGGATATCCGACTGTTGCAGATTAGCAATACGCTTTGAAATAGGGAAACTCATTGGCTGCAGATCCTGATAATTTTTTTTGAGCATACCATTAAAAGGGAAATATTTCCGTAAATACGCAGATTTCAAACCTCCCTGGAACAAAGGATAAATCAATAGCAAACACGGGGTCAGGTCTAGCTAAGTTGCCAATGTGCTACTTGGCTAGATCTCACCCCATACTCCTCAATCTACCGCAAATCTGCGATGAAATCATGTCTTCATGTAATGGATCAGGGTCAAATAGGTAATGCAGAAAGTCAATAGGGTCGAAAGTCAATAGGGTCTGACTCCATTGATCTTAGCCGGAGTTTAACAAGTACCATATTTTAATCAATATAATCATAATATTGCAGCGTACTAGTTTTGTAAAAGAGAGATTTCTCTTTTTTTCTTGTTATTTTTCTATTATCTGGTGAATTTTATAGTCCCTCCCGGGTTTGAGTTTAGGTTAAGTGCTTTGTAGATTTCCATCAAATCAGGTTCGGCATTGGTACTTTTACGAATA
>CAIRBC010000287.1 GCA_903876685.1 uncultured Nitrosomonadales bacterium
ATGAAATGATTCATGCCGCCTACGCCAGTCACACGGTCGCGGATGCAGGCGGAAATACAAGAACCCAGCGTCGTATAAACGCCCTCATCATTGAGCGTCACATAATATTCGCCTGGCAACAGTCTGGCGGCATACGCTTCGTAAGTATTGTTCCAGCTGCGCCTGACATGCTCAAAACCAGGCAGAACGAGAGGGGGACGCGGTATAGTAGGAATAGCCATATATCTGTTCTTTAAAAATTATTTGCCGAAAAACAATTTCTCGGTCTCGACGATTTCTTCCTGAACCTCGCGTATCACCGCTTCAATCACCTCAACATCAAAGCCGATTCCGCTCATCACCCAGGCACGCGAATCAATGTCCGAAACGTCTTCAGGATCCAGGGTATCGATTTCTGCCATTTGCGCAATAATATTAGCCAGGTGTATCAAAGCGACTTCACGCGGGTAACGCTTTGCCTCGTCTATCTGATGATGGTGGGTAATACACTCTTCCAGCAAGGGAGGCAAGCCCCACATTTTCGCCAGTTCGCCGCCCACCTGAGCATGGTCAAAACCGATAATATGCCGCTCTGCCAGATATACCGGCAAATCGTCAACCTGATCCAGCACCAGCAGCAAGGTCTGTTTAGCTTGTTCGGGCAAACGGTTAAACAGGATCAAGGTGCCAATGTCATGCAGCAATCCTGCAGTAAATACCGCTTCGGGGTCGCATTTTCGAGCTCTACGCGCAAGAATACGCGCTACCAGTGCGCAATACAGACTATGACGCCAAAAATTATCCAGTGATACCAGATCATTAGGCAAACCAGCAAAAGAGCTTGCCACCGACATCGACAAGGCCAGATTGCGTAGCTGACTGGTACCGATCAGCGAAGTCGCCTTGGCCACCGTGTCGATAGTCGAGGCAAAACCATAAAACGGACTATTGGCCACCCGCAACAAACGTAAGGTGAAGGAAGGATCCTGGCTGATCGCCTTGGCGATGTCATGGATGCTGCTATCAGGATCTTCAACCAGTTGATTAATGCGCAGGAACACGTTTGGCAGCGTCACCAGACCACCTACTCCCTGCAAAACCTCGACAATTTTTGTTTCCATATCCTGTAAACCTTCATGAACTATACACAATTAGTCAAGGGCAGTGGACACGACAAACAGCCACCTGAACCTAAGTCTAGCGATTTTAACCAAATCGTCAAATCCCTCTGTTATCATAATAACATGCTCAATATACAAAACATGACCTTCCTGCAAAGCGGAGTCCCATTATTTCAACAAGCGAATCTGCAGGCCTTCGCTAACCAGCGCATCGGATTGATCGGCAAGAACGGTTGTGGCAAGTCCACCTTGTTCCGCCTGATTCAAGGCGAATTAAAGGCTGACGGCGGCGAAATCTCCCTGCAAAATGGCAAGACCATCGCCTGTGTCGCACAGGAAATCGAAAGCACCGAACAAGCGGCGCTAGAGTTCGTACTCGACGGCGACAGCCAATTACGCGAACTGGAAAAAATTTTACAGCAAAAACTCCACGATGCAGCCTGGTTCGAAGCTCAACAACATTTCGAAGCCATCGATGGTTACGGCGCCCCTGCCCGCGCCGCGCAATTGCTCGATGGACTGGGCTTCGCCACCGACGGCCTGATCCGCCCGGTAAACAGCTATTCTGGCGGCTGGCGTATGCGTCTGAATTTGGCACGCGCCTTGATGCACCGGGCAGACCTGCTGTTACTGGACGAACCCACCAATCACCTGGATCTGGAAGCGATACTCTGGCTTGAACAATATCTGGCGCGTTATCCCGGCAGCATCTTGCTGGTATCGCATGATCGTGAATTCCTCAATGCCACGGTCAACCGCATCGCCCATGTACACGAGGGCATCATCGACAGTTATGCGGGTAATTATGACGATTTCGAGCGCGCTCGTGCCGAAAAAATTGCGCAGCAGAACCAGGCATTCCAGACCCAACAGGCAAAAATCGCCCATCTGGAAGACTTCGTGCGGCGTTTTCGCGCCAAGGCTACCAAGGCGAAACAGGCGCAAAGCCGCGTCAAGGCACTCGAACGTATCACCCGCATCGCCCCGGCGCATATTGCTTCCGGCCATTTTGAACTGGAAATTGAAGCGCCGTTGCGCAGTCCGGATCTGTTGCTGCGCTCGGACAAGATGGGTTTTGCCTATGGCGATAAAAAACTGTTTCAGAATGTCGATCTGGTGCTGCGCTCTGGCGCACGCATCGCGCTGCTGGGGCCTAATGGCGCAGGCAAATCCACGCTGATCAAACTACTGACTGGCGAGTTACGCCCTAACGCTGGCAAGCTGGAAATCACCCCGGAGATACGCATCGGCTACTTCGCCCAGCATCAACTGGAAAATCTCGATAGTGCGGCGACCCCGTTGCAGCATATGGAACGTCTGGCACCCAAAGAAACCACGCTGGCACTACGCACTTTCCTGGGACGTTTCGGCCTGGCCGGCAACACCGAGGAACGGCCGGTAGCCAGTTTTTCAGGAGGTGAGAAAAGCCGGTTGGCACTGGCACTGCTGGCCTGGCAAAAGCCGCATTTATTATTGCTCGACGAACCGACCAACCATCTGGATCTGGATATGCGCGATGCTCTCACCATCGCACTGGAAGAATATACCGGCGCAGTGGTGCTGGTGTCGCACGATCGCAGCCTGATCCGCGCCGTGGCCGATGAACTATGGCTGATTGCCGACGGCAATGCCAGCCTGTTCGACGGCGATCTGGACGACTACAAGGATTGGATAGAAAGCCGCCGCCCGCGCGAATCGATGCAGGCCAAACCTGAAAAAACCGAGCAGAAAATCACCCCCAAACCAAATAGAAAAGCACTACAGTCCAAACAGGCCAAGCTGCAAAACGAGTTAACCAAGGCACAAACAGAACTGACAGAAATAAACCGCCAGCTTGGCGACCCTGCCACCTATAGCCAATGCAGCAGCGACTTCATCGCCCGCTTGAATGCCAGACGTGTACAGTTGGAACCGCTGGTTGAACAATTGGAAGAAAGCTGGCTGGAACTGGAAATAAGCCTGGAGGATGCTCAGTAAACTGGCAGCAGACCTCCCAAAAACATAGCATGAATCAATACGCAATTTTATGATTTAATGGAATAGTCGACGATTATCGGATATTTTATATTTATAAAATAGTCATCATTGACTGGAAAATTATAAATTATCATACGGCGCCATGCGCTAAGTTTATTGACGCCCTACATTTGGTGTTTTTAATGAAAACGATCATCATGATTCACGGACTTTGGATGCATGGCAGCACATTCCTGCTGCAGCAGCACAGGCTGAAAAGGCGTGGTTTTGCGGTGAGACGCTTTTCTTACCCTTCCATGCTACAGGGTCTAGCACATAATACCGCACTGCTTGCACGCTTTATCGACACCACCAGCGTAGGCGAGATTCATCTGCTCGGCCACAGCCTGGGTGGTCTGCTGGCGTTGAGTATGCTGCAACAGTATCCCAATCCTCGCGTGCGCCGCGTGGTGTTGATGGGCTCACCCTGCATGGGTTGCCACTGTGCCGCTATGCTGCAACGAGTGCCAGGCCTCGGCAGGATAATCGGTCATACGTTGCAAGATTGGCTCGCCCTGCCGCGTCCGCAGTTATCAGACCAGATAGAGATCGGCGTACTCTCTGGCAACCGCAACCTGGGGCTGGGTTGTATGATTCCGGGTCTGAAGAGTCCAAACGACGGGGTGGTTGCAGTAACCGAAACCCACTGGCCAGAAGCAAAAGATTTTATTACCCTTCCAGTTAGTCATGCACAAATGCTCGTGTCTAGCGTCTGCGCCGCACAGGTGGCGGTTTTTCTGGACACTGGCCGCTTTACACACGAAGCGTCGCACCCATGAACCCGCCCCTGCTAATCCTCGCTTTAACCCTGTGGCTTAGCGGTTGCAACAGTTATTACGCGCAAGCGGTAGGCGGACACCTCAAGGTGCTGAATGCTGCACGCCCCATCGATGAAATATTGCAGGATCCGAAAACTGACCCTGCGCTGAAACATAAACTGGGTCAGGTGCATGCCATCCGCGAATTTGCCAGCAGAGAACTGGCCTTGCCCGACAATCGCAGTTACCGGAGCTACGCCGATCTCGGCCGCCCTTTTGTAGTATGGAACGTTTTTACCGCCAGGGAATTTTCAATAATACCGGAACAGTGGTGCATGTTAATGGTCGGCTGCGTCAACTACCGTGGCTATTATGATCGCCTTGAGGCCGAACGCTACGCAGCCGAACTGGCCAAGACGGGACTGGACACTTATGTGGCGGGCATACCCGCCTATTCCACACTGGGGTATTTCAATGATCCGGTGCTCAATACTTTCCTGCGCCTGGGGGATACCGAAACCGCACGCACCATTTTCCACGAACTGGCTCATCAAAAGCTATTCATCGAGGGTGATTCGGTATTCAACGAATCATTCGCGGCGACCGTAGAGCTTGAAGGCCTGCGACGCTGGTTTGCGAATAACCCCGAACAACTGCAAACCTTTAAATCGAGGCAGCAGCGCCAACAGCAATTTGTGGAACTGGTCGATGTCTATCGGGAAAAACTGCGCCTGCTCTATGCTTCCACACTGCCTGCCGAAACCATGTGGCACGCCAAGGCTGAAATTGTGGCGGCTATGCGGCAGGCCTATGCGGTTCTAAAACAGTCCTGGGACGGTGACACTCGTTATGACAAATGGTTTGAACAAGACTTGAATAATGCCAAAATCGCTTCCCTGGGCTTGTACACGCAACTGGTTCCCGCCTTTGAAACTCTGCTTCAACAACAGGGACACGATCTACCGCAATTTTATCGCCGTGTAGCGGAATTATCCAAGCTGCCCAAACCGTCACGACAGGCGCTACTGGAGGGTTTGAAAGCCAGAATACCCTGAAAAATTATAAGGATAAATTAGCACGCTTATTCAGGTTTACGGTCAACCCAGCACTTCAAAATCACGATAACTGCCTTCTGCCTCCCGGACTTCAAGCCGTTCCACATAGGCATATTCAGGGCCACGCTCTGCCCAGCGCACCATGCCATCCACATCAGCCGTTAATCCATGAACCACGGCTTCCACTGTGCCATCGACACGGTTACGCACCCAACCCGCAACCGAACGATTCCTTGCCTCACGAGCCATCGACGCACGAAAACATACCCCTTGCACACGACCATGAACAACCAGATACACGGTCTTTGAACGTATAGTGCTCATCACTGCCTTTAATTGAAAATATCTGTCCTTTGCCGCACTGCAAAAGTGCGGACTACCAGGCGGTAATGATATACCTCGCACGACCATAAATTGAGGTTTTATAGAAATTATCGGCATCCTTCATTTCAGTCCCAAAGTAGTTGACACTTTCGATGACAAAAAATGGGTGACTAGCAGCCTGTCGGACTTGAAATATATAAAGGGATGATATTCTGGATTCAACGGAAATCTACTGTTCAAATTTGCATATTTTACTATATTTTAATATTTAATTACCATTATTCTCTCTTTACACCTTCTTTAGGCGAAATTATGGCGCAATATGGCCATGCGCTTCAAATTCCACGCCAAGCACACCAGTGTCCATTCGTTTCCAACATTCTCAAGGCCACGCAACATGAACTGACGGAATCCCATTACAGATTTGATTATGCCAAATACGGGCTCTACCGTTTGCTTGCGTAGTGCATAGCTCGCCTTACCTGCTTTGGTCTTGAGCGTGTGCCTCATCTTTTCGATCGGAGTGGCGTCAGCCGCAAGCGGGGCTGGTTCAGTAAAGCGCTCTTTCCAGTGTGGGTGGTGCTCATCCCTGCCAATAGAAATCTGTGGCTCAACGTTCGCTACAGTGCAAATATTTACATTGTTATCACTGAAATAGCCCGTATCAGCCAATATTATTGCGGGTGCATTCATTCCCTCTGGCAATGCTTTGATCATGTCCAGTGCGGGTTGAATCTGTTGTTTGTCGTTGGTAGCCTGTGTGACAAAGGGGGCAACAACCAGCATGGATTCGGTATCTACTACAGCTTGGGCGTTGTAACACTGCTCAAAACCGCCCCCGGAAACTTTCATAATCCGTGACTCTTCGTCGGTGAGGTTGATCTGATCTTTAGATTCAGGGGTATCTGTGGGCGGGGTGAGTTGCTTGCCACGGGATTTCTTTCCAGTCTCTTTTTCTTTGGCTTCGCGGGCAGCCATCTTGGCATCATATTCTGCCTTTTCAATGGTATAGCGCTCCTTGGCGCGTGCTTCTATTTTAACCTTGGCTTGAGTGATGGCCTTGATCTGATCTTCCCGTCGAGTGATTTCAGCTGGTACGCTCATGCCATCAGGGATGGGGGTCTGATCTGCGGCTTCAGCCAAGGCGAGCAATTCCTGCACTTCTACTTTGAGCTGAGTTTCAAGCTTGACTGCATACTCATATGACAATGCACTATGCCGACTGGCGTTGGCATGTATCTTGGTGCCGTCGAGACTGACTTTGCCAAAACTTGAGAATTGATTTTCATGAGCGATTTGAAGCACTTTGACAAAAATCGCTTCAAATTCATTGCCGAAACGGCGGCGAAAGGTAGCCAATGTATCGTGATCTGGATGAAGGTTGCAGGCAAGGAAGCGGAAGGCGAGAGAGTCGTAGGTTGCACTTTCGATCTTGCGACTGGAGAAAGTACCGGTGGCATAGCCGTAGATCAGCAAGCTAAGGATCGTTGCGGGGTGGTAGGCATCACTGCCACGTCCAGCATATACACTTTCGATCTTGGAAAGGTCGAGATCTTCTACAACGGTTGCAATGTAGCGAGCCAAATGGCCTTTAGGCAGCCACTCTTGTACCGATGGTGGTAGCAGAAAGTCTGTGTCTCGGTTAATCGGTCTGAAACGTGCCATTATTTTCTCAGTTATCTTTATGATTGCATTAGTAATTATAACATTCTACTGGGTGAAATTGGGGCATTTCAAGGGTAAAAGTCGAAAAATGGAAGAGGGTTAAGTCCGACAGGCTGCTAG